>SYDD01000193.1 GCA_005786775.1 Opitutaceae bacterium | reverse complement strand
TGGTGATGCCCTGCTCCCGCTCGGCCCGCAGGCCATCGGTGAGGTTGGCCAGGTTGATCTGCCCGCCCCCGGTGATGTCAGCGGAGCGCTCCAGGGCCTCGATCTGGTCCTCCATCAGCGACTTCGAATCGTAGAGGAGGCGACCGATCAGGGTGGACTTGCCGTCATCGACGCTGCCACAGGTGTTGAACCGCAGGATGTCGACCGGCACGGGCGCGGAAAGGGTATCGTTGGAGTGCGGCATCGCTCAGAAATAACCCGCCTTCTTGCGGTCCTCCATCGCGGCCTCGGAAGCCTTGTCGTCGGCGCGCGAGCCCCGCTCGGTGACGCGTGCCGCCGCGATCTCCGCGATGATGTCGTCCACGGTAGCGGCCGGTGACTCCACGCAGCCCGTGCTGATGATGTCCCCGATGGTGCGCACGCGCACCGTTAGCTCCCTTACCTCCTCGCCAGGCTTGGGCGGCACGAGATCGTTGGCGGGGAGCCATTGTCCGCCGCGACGGACGCAGCGGCGGCGATGACTGAAATAGATCGAGGGCACTTCCAGCCGCTCGCGGCGGATGTACTCCCAGACATCCATCTCGGTCCAATTGCTCAGCGGGAAGACCCGCATGTTCTCCCCGGGGTTCAGGCGGGCATTATAAAGATTCCAGATCTCCGGACGCTGGTTCTTGGGGTCCCATTGGCCGAAGGCATCGCGGAAGCTGAAAAAACGCTCCTTGGCGCGAGCCTTCTCCTCGTCGCGGCGGGCGCCGCCGATGCAGCAGTCGAACCGAAATTCCTCAATGGCGGCGAGCAACGTCGGGATCTGCAGACGATTGCGACTGATTTCCCCCGGCGCCGCTTGTGCGATTCCCCGTGCTAGGGCGTCCTCCACCGTGCGCACGATCAGGCGGGTACCTAGCTCCGCCGCGCGCCGGTCGCGGAATTCGTTGAGCTCCGGGAAGTGGTGCCCGGTATCGACGTTCAGGAAAGGCAGCGGCAGTTCCGCCGGGCGGAACGCCTTCTCCGCTAGGCGCAGCAAACAGATCGAGTCCTTGCCTCCCGAAAACAGCAGGGCCGGCCGCTCAAACTCACCGGCGACCTCCCGCAGGATGTGAATCGCCTCCGTCTCGAGGTGCTGCAGGTGGTCTAAGTGGTAGCTCGTCATCGTCGAAACCCTCAAATTCAACTGGAAATCGCGCCGCGTCCCCATGCCGCGTGCAGGCCGCACTCCCGTTTCTCGTCCGCCTTCGCGGGGTCGAAGTAGTCCCATTCATTGGGTAGCCCGTGCTTCTCGAGATACGCGTCCATCTCAGCGTCGGTCGCGTGAAAGAAGGGGCTAACCTTGAGGGTCCCGAAATTCCCGTCCGGCGAGACGATGTCCAGTTCTGCGCGGCCCGGGTTCTGCACCTTGCGCAGCGCGGTGAGCCAAACCGTCGGGGCCAACTCTCGCATCCCGCGCTGAAAGGGCTCCAACTTCATCACGGCGCTAAAGCGCTTCAGGCCCGGCTCGTCCTCGGGCGTCGGGACCGCCCCGTGGACTGCGTCGCGGTGTGCCGGTGTCATTCGCGGTAGGTAGGGCTTGAGGTTCAGGTTCAGGCGGCGGCGCAGTTCCTCCGCGTGGCGGTACGTCGCAGGCCGATTGTAGCCGTGATCCACCCAAAGCACGGGAAGATCCGGCTGTTCGCGGACCACGAGATGCAGCAGCGCCGCCTCGAAGGGCCGGAAGTTGGTCGATACGACCGCGCGCCCTTCCGCCCGGGCAAGCGCCCAGAGCACGATGTCGCGCGGGGACTGCGAGCGGAGTTCTTGGTTCCAGCGTTGCAATTCGGACGGATTCATCGCGTGAACGGCCAGCAAAGTCCGGTGTACCGAGCCTCGTAAAGCGAAATATTAGTAGTTTAGTCATTTTATATGCTTTCATCGTTTAGTCTTCCTTCGATGCTCGCTTTCTCTCCACTCCCTCGCGTCTCCCGCTCCCCTTGCCCTCCCCCGCTTCATCCTTTCCCACGGGCCACCATTCCGCCGGTCGTGTCCATTTGGTCGGCGCGGGTCCGGGTGATCCTGAACTGCTGACGCTTAGGGCGTTGCGCCTCCTGCGCGAAGCCGATGTGGTCGTGCACGATCACCTAGTGGCGGAGGCGATCCTCGCGCTCATTCCCGCCGCCACCCGTCGGGTCTTCGTCGGCAAGAAGGGCGGCGGTTTCTGCTGCCCGCAGCACCGGATCGAGGAGACCTTGGTCGAGCTGGCCCGCGAGGGCCTCAACGTGGTCCGACTCAAGGGTGGCGATCCGTTTATCTTTGGCCGGGGTGGCGAGGAACTCGAGGCCTTAGCCGCCGCCGGCATCCCCTGCGCGGTCGTGCCCGGGGTTACTTCCGCGTTGGGCGCCGCCGCGGAGGCAGGTATCCCGCTGACGCACCGGCGGCTGGCCTCAGGGGTGGTCTTCCTCACCGGCCACGAGGAACCCGGCAAGGCGGAGTCTGCGGTTCCCTGGGAGGACTACGCGCGGATGGGCGCCACGCTCTGCGTCTATATGGGGATGAAGAATCTCGAGCCCATCACGCGCCGGTTGCTGGCCGGCGGCTTGGGCCCGGAGACCCCGGCCGCGGTGGTGCAGGCGGCCACCACTCCCGGCCAGCGAGTTTGGACGTCCTCGCTGGGCAGGATCTCGCGCGAGGCAGAAGAGGGCGGATTCACTGCACCGGCGATCGTCATCATCGGTGAGGTTGTCGGCCTCGCGGAATTGCTCTCGCCCCGCGCCGTCGGGGAACTCGCGCTCCCGTGATGTTGCTGGTGGACAACGGCTCGTTGGAACCCGCCGCGACCCTGAACCTGCGCCGCGTGGCCGCCGCGCTCGAGGAGGACGCGGGTCTCCCGGTGGCGCCGGTTTCCTGGAAGCATAGCGACCGTATTCCCGTGGAGCGGCTGGACGGCCAGCCGGCGAGCACGCTCGCTCCTTTCATCCGGGAGCAGTACGCGCGCGGGGAGCGCACGTTCCATCTGGTCCCCTTCTTCATCAGCCCGCAGGGGGCGATCGGTTCCGCGTTACGCCGCGATCTGGAACAGCTGCAGGCGGAACTCGGGCCTTTCACGGTCACCTTCGGCTCAGGCTTGGCCGACGCGGGTGTGATTCCCCGGATCTTGGCCGCCCGGGTGCGCGAGACCGCACAGGCCGCAGGTCTCGTCTCGCCTCCAGTGGTGCTCATCGACCACGGCGGTCCTTCCTCGGCATCCGCCGCCCTGCGGGATCGCCTCGCCGCGGCGGTGGCGACCGAACTAGGCCCGGATTTTCCGCCGCCCGTCGCAGCCTCGATGGAGGGCGATCATCCCCCGCTGCTGGCGGACATCCTCGCCCAGCCGGCACACGCCGGCCGGGACGTCGTCGTGGCATTGCTCTTCCTCTCGCCGGGGCGTCACGCCGGACCCGGCGGCGATATCGCGGAAATCTGCGCCGCCTCCCCGGCCCGGACCCATTGCACCGGCCTGATCGGCACGCACCCGCTCGCGCTCGCCGCACTTTCTGACACCCTCCGCCCACCCTTGCCTGCCTCGCCTCTTTCCTGAATCAGCCCATGAGCACTCCGTCCGCGCCCGCCACCGTCCCGCTACACAAGAACGAACACCTGAAGGCCGAGAGTAACTTCCTCCGCGGCCACATTCTCCGTGACCTCGCGGACCACTCGACCGGCGGGATCACCGAGGAGAGTGCCCAGCTCACCAAGTTCCACGGCATCTACGCCCAGGATGATCGCGACCAGCGTAACACCCGCCGTCGCGAAGGCCGCGAGAAGGCGTTTTCGTTCATGGCTCGCGTGCGTCTGCCTGGCGGGGTTTGCACCCCCGCCCAGTGGCTTGCCCTCGATATTTTGGCCGACGAGCGCGCTATCGGCACCCTGAAACTCACCACCCGCCAGGCGTTCCAGTTTCACGGGATTCTAAAGGGCGATCTCTGGCGCGCGATCAACGGGATGAATCGCGCGCTGCTCGATACGCTCGCCGCCTGCGGCGACGTCAACCGCAACGTAATGTGCAATCCCAACCCGGAGCAATCCGGCGTGCACGCGCAGGTCTACCGGGTGGCCAACGCGATCAGCGCGCACCTCCTGCCCCGATCCCGCGCGTACCACGAACTCTGGGTGGGAGACGAGCTGGTCGGCGGAGGCGAGCCCGAGGCGGAACCCATCTACGGGCGCACCTACCTGCCGCGGAAGTTCAAGATCGGTGTCGCTGTGCCCCCCAGTAACGACGTAGACGTATTCTCCCAAGATCTCGGCTTCATCGCCATTACGGGAGCGGACGGCCGCCTAGCTGGCTTCAATGTGACCGTGGGCGGCGGCCTCGGGATGTCGCACAACCAGCTGGAGACTTTCCCGCGCCTAGGCGACGTCCTCGGCTTCTGCACCGCCGAACAGGCGGTCGCGGTGGCGGAGCACGTGTTGACGGTACAGCGCGACTATGGTGACCGCACCGACCGCAAGCACGCGCGCCTGAAGTACACGATTGCCGACCGCGGGCTCGATTGGTTCCGCACCCAGGTGGAGGCCCGGCTGGGCGAACGCCTCGGGGCTCCGCGCCCGTGGCAATTCACCCACTCCGGCGACCGCTACGGCTGGGTTGCGGGGGAGGACGGTCGCAGCCACTTCACCCTGTTCATCCTGAGCGGTAGGGTGAAGGACGAGCCGGGCTATCGCCTAAAGACCGCGCTGCGGGAGATCGCTCTCGCGCATAAGGGGGACCTGCGCCTGACGGCCAACCAGAACCTGATCATCGCGAACGTCGCGGCCGAGGATCGGCCTCGCATCGAGGCTCTGCTCGCTCGTCATGGTCTGGCCACGGCCAACGACGCTTCTGGCCTTCGCCTTAACGCGCTTTCCTGCGTGGCGCTGCCGACGTGCGGCCTGGCCTTGGCCGAGAGCGAACGCTACCTGCCGGAGCTGGTCAGCCTGCTGGAGCAGGAGTTCGCCGCCGCTGGGCTCGCCCGAGACGCGGTCACCCTGCGGATTACGGGGTGTCCCAATGGCTGTGGCCGGCCTTTTCTCGCGGAGATCGGCTTGGTCGGGAAGTCACCAGGAAAATACAACCTTTACCTCGGCGCGGCCTTCGACGGCAGCCGCATGAACGCCCTCTACCGGGCTAACGTTCCGGAGACTGAACTACTGGGCCTGCTCGGGCCCATAATCCGCCGTTACGCGGCCGAACGCACCGTGGGAGAGCGCTTCGGCGACTTTACCGTCCGGGTCGGGTATGTCACCCCTACGGGTCGCGCGCAGGACTTCCACGAGGCGAAGGCCGCCCGCTCAGTTAACACCTAGGAGGTGCGGGAGGACCCAGCGTGGCGGGCGCGCCCCCCGGACCATAAAAGAAAGAGGGCGGACCGCCTACCCCTAAGCGGCCCGCCCATTGCTTTCTTACTTACCCCAATACCTCCCCCGCTAAGCGGAGGAGGAAGTTTTACGCCCTGCTTCAGTACTCCAGCTGCGTTCGAAGTTCCAGTGGCGGACGCATTTTTCCGTTAACTTTCCGCCGGCGGGCGACGCGGCGCCACCGGCGGGCCCCACAGGCGCAGGAGCAACTCGGCCAAATTGCGCATGCTGACGTTTCCAAGCGACTGCCCCGGATAAAGTTGGAACTCTCCGGGTCGCAGCGCGGCCCTTTCCGTAGCGTAGCGACGTAGCTCGCTGTCCAGCCGGGCGGCCCAGGCGTGAGGGTCGGGATTTTTTCCTGCCTCGCCCTGCAACTTTTCCCGCCAATGCTGTCTCTCCTCTTTATGCGCTTGCAGATGATCGAAAAGCAGCTGTTCGCTCCGGTTGAGGCTCATCGACGCCACCGTGGCCCCGATGGACGCTGAAACAACTGGAAAAACCCGCGCTCTTCATGAACACCGATCCCCTTCCTGAACCTCAACCGAACTCGAATATGTGGCAGAAATTCACTGAACAGATCCCGGCGATCATCCTGACCGCCCTCCTCGTCATCGGCGCCGCCTTCTGGCTGAACCAGCAGACCGTCACCCAGATGGCCCTCAAGCAGCAGGCCGAACTCGCGCCCCTCCGCGAGGCCAACGACGCGCTGAAGGCCGTTTCCGAGGAGAATCGAAGGCAGATCGAGACCACGAACAAACTGCTCCGTGATGCCGTGGCCAAGCGCGAGGCGGATATGTTCCGGACCGACGAGGAGATTCAGAAGCTGAACACAGACCGGATGAACGCCCTTGCCGAAGCGATCGCCAAGAAGGTGATGCCTTTCAACCCGCTGCCTAAGTCGCCCGAGGAGGCGGAGCGCCAGCAGACCGAGCAGGTCGATAAGGTCTCCGGCCGCATGGCCGAGCGCATCCAGCCCATCTTGGCTGAGATGGCGCGCGATCAGAATCTGACCCGCGACTCCATCAACCGGTACAGCGAGCGCGTGTCGGAGCAGATCGGCTCGGTACTCACCGCCGAGCTGGCGAAGAACCAGCAGCTCAACAACAACCTTCAGCAGACCCAGGCGGTCGCGCAGGACGCCCTCAAGCTCTCGCACGAGATCACCGCGCTCTACCTCAGTTCCTTCAAAGACCAGGGCATCATCACGCGCCTGCTCAGCCTGCCCGCAAATGTGGTCAAGGACGCCGCGAGCCTCAGCATCGTGAGCAGCAGCGATCGCAAGAAGGTCGAGGAGACCCTTGTCTCCAAGATGGCCGAGATCGACCGGAAGCTCAGCGCGTTGCAGGCCGCCGCACCCGCCGCGTCGACGCCCGCGCCTGCCGGTCCTCCGCTCAGCGCACCGACCCGTCCGGCGAAGCCCTGAGCCGTCCGCTCAGCGCGGCGAAAGCTTCACCGCGTCCTCTCGAATTCGGAAAATCCGGCGGCCCGCCAAGGCCGCCGGATTTTTCTTTCACCCAGCGGCCCCAAGTCAGGTCTCCCCGAAGTCCCGTGAGAAGTTGAGCAGGTCATCGCGGAGGCTCACCGTTCCAGCTCCAGCGAGAGGATGAACTCCCGTCCCGCCTGTCGGCCATAGTTGCGGGGGCGGCCGTCCGCG
>SYDD01000192.1 GCA_005786775.1 Opitutaceae bacterium | reverse complement strand
TACGCGCAGTCCGCCGTGCCCGTGGACCTCTACAACATCGAGCGGGCCGAGATCGCGAGCGGCCCCAACTCCATCCTCTTCGGCCTCGGCGCCCCCGGCGGCACGGTCGCGCTCTCCAGCAAGTTCGCCCAGCTCCGCCGCACTGCCACGAGCGCCAAGTCCGTCGTCGGCTCCTGGGATTACTTCCGGCACGAGGTCGACCACAACCAGGTGCTCATCCGGGGCAAACTCGGCCTTCGCCTGCTGGGATTGTACCAGGACGCCAAGGGCTGGCGCAAATGGGACCTGAACGAGCAGCGCCGCCTCACCGCCGCCTTCAGCTACCAGCCGTGGGCGCGGACCGCCATCCGCGGCAGCTACCAGGGCGGCGACTCCGCCAGCAACATCTCCCTCCCTTGGAACGCCACCAATTCCGTCACCTCCTGGCTAGACGCCGGCCGGCCCGTCGCGGACGGCGCCGCCATTCCCACCACCACCGCCTTCGGCACCGGCAACCGCTACACCTTCGTCGCGCAGGACAACGCGGTCTACAACCTCCGCTCCGAGCTCTTCAGCCAGCGCGCCCCGAGCAACACCCTCGTCTCCCCCACGCTGATGGGCTACGCCTACAATCTCACCGGGCCGGGCGGCGTGCGCACGCAGAACTTCAACGAGTGGCAGCTAAAAGTGGAACAGCGTTTCTCCCGCACCGTCGTCGCCGAGTTCGCCTATTTCCACAACGTCAACCGGATCCTCACGCGCGGGAACGTGAACCCCAACCTGTTTCTCACCGGCGACCCCAATCCCAACATCCCCAACGCCGCGCTCGCGGTCGTGCCCAACCCGCGCGTGCGCCAGCTCTACCTCGAGGACAACTGGAGCCGCGACCCGTTCAAGGACCGCAACGAGATCTACCGGCTCAGCGCCGCCTGGGAACCCGACTTCGGCCGCTGGTTTGGGCGTCACCGCCTCGCCGGTCTTGCCGAGTTCACCCGGCAGGACCGCGTCCGCCGCTGGCAGAACGAGATCCTGGTCAACCAGGACAACCTTGCCATCTCCAACACCGCCAACCCCGAGGCCGCCGCCAACCAGCCGTGGCGCCGCCGCTACGTGACCGAGGGCCGCTTCGAGACCTACTTCGCCGGCGACCCCACCCAGACCATCCCGGAGTTCACCCTCGGCACGAACACCTACCGGTCACACTTCGCCTCCCGCACGCGCTCCAACTCCCACACCATCCAGGAGGCGCGTTCCCTGATGTTCGCCGCGCAGAGCTTCTGGCTGCGGGAGCGCCTCGTCACCACCCTCGGCTACCGCGTCGATCCGATCGAGTTCCAGACCTACGACCAGGCGCGCATCACCGACCCTCGCGACCCGCGCTACACCTCGCGCCGCTTCGCCCTCAACGAGTGGGACTTCAACGGCGTTATTGCGGTGAATAAATATCGCCCCACCACCTTCACCGCGGGCGCCGTGCTGCACGTGCTGCCTCGCCTCTCCGTCTTCTACAACGAATCCCGCAACAGCGGCACCCCCCGCCTCGACCGCACCGTCCTGCCGAACGGTAAAACGCCCCCGCCCACCGAGGGGCTCGGCCAGGACTTCGGCCTGATGCTCGATGTGCTGGGCGACGACCGCCTCTTCTTCCGCCTCGGCGCCTACGAGACCCGCCAGACCAAGGACGCCGCGATCATCCCCGATGGCCTTTCGGTCAATACCTCGACCTCCCTCGGGGGCACGGCGATGGTCAATATCTACAATGCCCTCCTCGCCGCGGGGCGTATCACGCAGGCCCAGTTCGACTCGGAGCTGAAATTCTACAACGCGGCCACCATCGATGCGGTCACCAAGGGATGGGAGGCCGAGTTCATCGCCAATCCGACCAAGACCCTCACCCTCCGGCTCGGGGTGTCCTACTCGCAGCGGCGGCGCGAGAATTTCTTCCCGGAGGTCTACGGCTACTTTGCCGAATGGGAGCCGCGCTGGCGCGCGGCCGCGGCGGGCGATGCCGCCCTACTCGCGACCGTGAACCAGCAGTTGGCGACCGCGTACGAGAACATCGACAGCATGGCCGCGCTCCAGAACAGCGGCTTCGGCACGCGCCCCTACAAGGCTAACCTGACCGCGCGCTACCGCGTCGCCGAGGGCCGGCTCAAGGGGGCCTTCGTCGGCGGCGCCGGCCGCTTCCAGAGCCGTAACCTCACGCGTATTTCCCAGATTGACGGCCGCGAGATCTGGGGCACCCCCACCCTCTTCGCCGACGCCTTCGCCGGCTACCGCTTTGTGGTCCCTGGGCGCCGGCTCCCGATGAACGTGCAGCTGAACGTGCGCAACCTGTTCAACAGCTACTTGGTCGGCATCGGCCGCCTCAACGCCCAGGAGAACGGCTACCTGCGGGTCTACCTGAACGAGCCGCGTAACTATCGCCTGACGGTCAGTGCGGATTTTTGAGACCGCCCCGACGAGCTTGCCGCCGCGGGCGGGGATTCGTCGCCTACCGGGCTGGGACTCGACGTCCCACTCCATGGACACAAATTGGAGGCGCGGGCCGGAATTGAACCGGCGCATAGAGGTTTTGCAGACCTCGGCCTTACCACTTGGCTACCGCGCCTTTTGGGAGAGTGGAAATTCGCGCGGCGGCCGCGGCACCGCAAGCCGAAACACGCCCCCGCCGCTTCAGAACCGCAGCGCAGGATTGAGGTGCCCGCAGCGGGGGCAGGCGCACGGCCCTGACGCCCGCTCCGCTCCATAAACGGCATCGCAGCGCACGCAGTGGTGCGCGGAAGGCCGACGGCCAGAGGCCGCCCGGAAATCCCGCCGCTCGTAGAGAATCCAGAGCACCCCGAGGACGCCGAGGCCCAGGCCCGTAAGGAAGGTCATCCCGGTGGAGAACGGAAACATGGGGCGAGCCGTACCGTTCCACTCGGACCCGCGCGAACCAAAAAAGGCGCCGGGCCGCAAGGCCCGGCGCCTGGGAAACGGATACGGTCTTCGCTCAGGCCTTCGTCTCGCCTGCGGCCGGAGCCGGGGCTTCCGTCGCGGGGGCGGCGGTCTCGGCCGGCGCGCTGGCCTTGGCCTTGCCCTTGCCCTTCGCGGCGCGGCGGCCGGAGGACTTCTTGTACCCCGGGTCATCCGCCTTGACGAACTCGATGAGCGCCATCTCCGCGGCATCGCTGATGCGGCGCTGGCCGAGCTTGTAGATGCGAGTATAGCCGCCGGCGCGCTGCGCGAACTGCTGGTGCAGCTCATTGAACAGCTTGGTCACCGCGGTCTCGTTGCGGATGTCCGCGAGAACGAGACGGCGCAGGTGGATCGCGTCCTTCTTCTCGGCCTTGGCCGCGGCGCGCTTGGCCTTGGTGACGGCCTTCTCGATGAAGGGACGCAGGGCCTTGGCCTTGGTCAGCGTGGTCTCGATGCGCCCGTGCTCGATGAGCGAGGCGGCGAGGTTGGAGAGCATCGCCCGGCGGTGCTCGCGGGTGACGCCCAGGGAGGCGTGGTGCTTATTATGACGCATGGTGGGTTGGGTTTAACCCGCCTCCGATCGGCAATCCGGCCGCAGCGTGGGGCGGCGACGGACGGCGCGCAGGCGGGAAAGGGTTCCGGCCGGACGGCCCCGTGGGAGGGCCGGCCGGCGCGGGAACGGGATCAGGCTTCCTTCTTCGCCTCCAGGAGGCGCTCGTCGAACTTCATCCCGAGTGAGAGCCCGAGGGCCTCGAGCTTCTCATTGATTTCGTTCAGCGACTTCTTGCCGAAGTTGCGGTACTTGAGCATCTCCTGCTCGGTCTTCATCGCGAGCTCGCCGACCGTGGTGATGTTGGCGTTGTTGAGGCAGTTGGCAGCACGGACCGATAGCTCGATCTCGTTCACCGACATGTTCAGCAGCTTGCGGAGCTTATTCTGCTCCTCGCTGACCTCGGAGTGCTGGTTCTCGAACTCGTACTGCTCCTCGCTTACCCGGTCGAAGACATCCAGATGATGCTTGAGGATCGAGGCCGACTGCTTGAGGGCGTCGTCCGGCGTGATGCGGCCGTCGGTCCAAACCTCGAGGATCAGCTTGTCGTAATCGGTGATCTGACCGACACGGGTCGCCTCGACGGCATACTTGACCAAGCGCACCGGGGAGAACAGCGAATCGATCGGGATGACACCGATCGCCTGGTCCTCCTTCTTGTTGGCTTCGCCGGGGAAGTAGCCGCGGCCGGTCTTGATCTCAATCTCGGCCTCGAAGGTCCGCTTGTGGTCGAGGGTGCAGATCACCTGCTCCGGGTTCATCACCTTGATGTTAGCGTCGGACTGGATGTCCGCCGCGGTGACCGCCCCGGCCTTGGTGGCACGGATCAGCAGCGAGATCGGCTCCCGCTTCTGGGAGACGATGAGGATCTTTTTAAGATTGAGGACGATGTCCGTGACGTCCTCGACGACCCCGTCGATGGACTGGAACTCGTGGTTCACGCCCTCGATCTTGATCGAGGAGATCGCGGCGCCCTCGATGGAGCTGAGCAGCACCCGCCGGAGCGAGTTGCCGATGGTGTGGCCGTATCCGGCCTCAAAGGGCTCTGCGATGAACTTCGCATAGGTGGGCGTGGCGCCCTCCTCGACCTTGGTGAGCTTGCTGGGGAGTTCGAACTTTCCGAGGCGTTTTGGCATGGCGGGGGAGTTCTGCAGGTGAAGAAACGTGGTTGGGACCGGAGGCCGTGCTTAAAACCGCGAGTAAAACTCGACGATCAGCTGCTCGTTGACCTCTTGTGTCATCTCCTCGCGCGTGGGGAGGCGGACGACAGAGGCCTTGAAGGCCTCGGGATTCATGGTGAGCCAGCCCGGAACGTTCCGGATGCGGTTCTCCTCAAGGCAACGAGTGGCCAGCTGGCGCGAGGCCGGGGTGTTTTTCACCTCGATCTCATCCCCAGCCTGCACGTTGTAGCTCGCGATATCGACCTTGTGGCCGTTCACGCGGATGTGCCCGTGGTTGACGAACTGCCGGGCGGCGGCGCGACTCTTGGCTAGGCCAAGGAGATAAACAGTGCTGTCGAGGCGGGTCTCGAGGAGCTGCAGGAAGCGCTCGCCCGTGACGCCGCGCTCGCGCTTGGCAATCTCGAAGACGCGGCGGAACTGGCGTTCCAGCAGGCCGTAGATGTAGCGCAGCTTCTGCTTCTCATTGAGGCCAACCGCGTATTCGGAGACCTTCCGGCGGAGCTTCGGGCCGTGCTGGCCGGGCGGATAGCCGCGGCGCTCGAGCGCCTTGCCGGAGCCGAGCAGGTGCTGGCCAAAACGGCGGCTGATGCGGGTGGTGGGGCCGGTGTAACGAGCCATGGTAAATCCTGGTGCGAAGGGTTGTGGAGGGCGCGCGCGGGCTTAGACGCGACGACGCTTGCGGGGTCGGCAGCCGTTGTGCGGGATGGGCGTCACGTCGACGATCGAGGTGATTTCCAGACCGATGGCCTGAAGGGCGCGGATGGCCGAATCGCGGCCGAGGCCAGGACCGGATACGCGGATCACGACATCCTTGAGGCCGTGGGACATCGCGTTGCGCGCGGCATCTTGGGCCACCACCTGGGCGGCGTACGCGGTAGACTTGCGGGAACCGCGGAAGTTGCACTTGCCGGCGGAGGACCACGCAATCACGGCGCCCTTCTGGTCGGTGATCGAGACGATCGTGTTGTTGAAGGAAGCCAGGACGTTCGCGACGCCAGAGATGACGTTCTTCGATCCCTTGGCCTTGCGGACCTTGATCGCGCCCAGCTCCTCCTTGAGGAGTTCCTCCGCGGTTGGCTGGCGGGCCACACCGTGGACCATCTCCACGGGTTTGGCAGGCGCCGCGGCCTCCGCAGGCGCCGCGGCCTCCGCCGGGGCGGCACCTTCGGCGCCGGGCTTTGCCACCTTGTCAGCAGCGGCCTTTGGGGCCTTTGCCTTCTTCTCGGCGGGGGCGGCAGCCGGCGCGCCTTCAGCGGCGGGCTTGGCGGGCTTCTCTTTCTTGGGAGCGGACTTTTCTTCGGCCATGACGGTGAGGGTTTAGGCTTCCTTGGCTTTCGTGACACCAACGGTCTTGCGCGGGCCCTTACGGGTCCGGGCATTGGTGCTGGTGCGCTGGCCGCGCACCGGGAGGCTGCGGCGGTGGCGGATACCACGATAGCAATTGATCGCCTGGAGGCGCTTCAGGTTCGCTGCGATCTCGCGGCGAAGATCACCCTCGAGCACCCACTTGTGGTCGGTGATCAGGTGCAGAATCTTATTCAGCTGCTCCTCGGTCAGGTCCTGCGCCCGCATGTCGGGGTTCAGGCCCGCTTCCTTAACGAGCTGATCGGCCCGCGTGGGCCCGATCCCGTTGATGTAACGCAGGGAGTACGCGACTTTCTTCTTCGCGGGAATTTCAACGCCGAGGAGACGAGGCATGATGAGGAACGGATGGGTTAGGTGGAAACAGTGGAGAAAAGGGAGGAGGGAATCTTGAGGCTCAGGAGAGCGGCGCCCGCGGGACGGTGAGGATTTCTGGCCCGGACTCGGTCGTCAGCACGGTATGCTCGAAATGGGCGGAGGCCGAACCATCAACAGTCACGACCGTCCAACCATCGTCGAGGGTTTTGGTGCGGTACCCGCCCGCGTTGACCATCGGCTCGATCGCCAGGGTCATACCGGGACGGATCCGGTCGCCGGTACCGCGGCGGCCGAAGTTCGGAATCTCCGGGGGCTCGTGCATCCGCACGCCCACCCCGTGTCCGACCATATCCCGCACTACGCTGAAACCCGCGGCCTCCACGTGCTGCTGGATCGCCGCCGAGATGTCGCCGATACGCTGGCCCACGCGGGCCTGCTGGATGCCGCAGTCGAGGGCCTCGTGGCTTACCTGCAGCAACCGGGCGCGCTCCGGGGAGATCAGACCCACCGGGAGAGTGCAGGCGTTGTCGCCCACATAACCCTCGTGCCAGACAACAATGTCTAGGGAAACGATATCCCCGTCGCGCAACACCCGCCGCAAAGACGGAATTCCGTGCACCACCTCCTCGTTCACCGAGATGCAGGTGTGCGCCGGATAGCGCCGGGATCCGTGCTGGTAACCATAACAGGCGCTGCGGGCGCCCAAGCGGGCGATCGCTGACCGGCCCGCTTCTTCCAAGTCCTGAGTCGCGACGCCTGGCCGGACCAGCGGCTTGAGCTCCTCAAGCACGGTGGCGGCGATGGCGCACGCGGCGCGCATCCGGGCGATCCCCTCGGCGTTCTTGAGCGGGATGGTCACGGGTGCACGGGAACGACGGTCTCCCGGAGGAGACCGAGCGTCCCATAGTGTTCAACGAGCGCCGCTGGGGCGCCGGGACCGGCAAGCACGGCGCAGAGCGCCTCCCCCCGGGTTTCCAACCATTCGTCAAACACTTTGGCTTGGAGCAGCGTAGCCGGGAAGTCCGTGAGGACAAAGCCCGCTTCAGGTTTGCGCGCGAAGAACCAGCGGCGCAACAGCGCCAGCAAGGCCACTTCATCCTTAGGACCCGGCTGGGCCCCAAGGGGCGAAATCCCCCGCCCCTTCAGGAGAGCGGGAGAGACGTGCTCAAGATTCAAAGAACGAAAAACAAGGGGAACACCGCCCTCCGCGGGAGAACCGAGGAGAACGACTTTGGACTGGGCGGCGGGGCTGAATCCCACCGGGTGGTCGGAGATGCCAGCCGCGGACAAGGAAGTAAAGGCCTTATTTCAAAAAGGCCTTATAGGCCCAGATCGCGGTGCCGAGCAGCAGCAGCCCGAACATCGGTAAGGCCAGTTTCATCACCGCCTCCTGGCTCAACGCCTCGCCGGCCGAAGCCTGCTGCGGGCTCGCACTGCGCGCCCGGATGCGGCCCCTCTTTAGGAAACCGTCGTAATGACGCTGCAGCAGGAAAGTCTCGATCTGGCGCATCGTATCCAGGATGACACCGACGGTGATCAGCATACCCGTGCCGCCAAAGAAATAGGCGATGCGGGTCGGCACATTCAGCTCGAAGAGCAGCACGTCCGGCATGATCGCGATGACGGTCAGGAAGATCGCGCCAGCTAGGGTCAGCCGCGTCATGATGAAGTCGAGGAACTGAGCGGTCGGCTCACCCGGACGCACCCCGGGGACGTAGCCGCCGTACTTCTTCAGATCGTCCGCGATCTGGATCGGCTTGAACATCACTGAGACCCAAAAGTAGCTGAAAAACAGGATGAGGGTCGTGTAGAGCGCGTAGTAGGTCCAGTGCCCGCGCAGCAAGTTCTGCGAAAACTCGGTTAGGAACTTCAGATTGTAGGTCGCACCGATCCAGGAGAAGATCTGCTGGGGGAAGAGCAAAATGGCGCTAGCGAAGATGACGGGCATCACACCGGAATAGTTCACCTTCAGGGGCAGGAAGGAGCTCTGGCCGCCCATCACCTTGTTCCCGACCACGCGCTTCGCGTACTGCACCGGAATCTTCCGCTGGGCCTGCACCACCGCGATGATCCCCATCGTCACGACGACGAAGAGGGTCAGCATCACCACGGCCTGCGGGACGCCGAGGCTGGGGCCGGTGCCCACGGGCTTGAAGAACAGGCTGTAGGTCTGCTGCGCCGCGCCGGGAATGTCCGCCAGGATGCCGACCGTGATGAGCAGAGAGACGCCGTTGCCGATCCCGCGCTGGGTGATCTGCTCACCCAGCCACATCAGGAGCATCGTGCCCGCGGTCATGAAGATGACCGAAGTGATAATAAAGCTCCACTTGCTGATGATAACGATCGGACCGTAGGTGGAGACGTCGTAGCCCGGGAACAACTGCCCCGGGTTATTGAGCGCCAGGATCAGCAGGGTTCCTTGGATCAGGCAGATCAGCACCGTCGCGTAACGCGTATACTGGGTCAGCTTCTGCCGGCCGACATCACCTTCCTGTTGGAGCCGGCTGAGGGCCGGGACGACCGCGGTCATCAGCTGGAAGATGATCGAGGCGCTGATGTACGGCATGATGCCCAGCGCGGCGATGGCACCCTTGGTCAGGGCGCCGCCGGTGAACATGTTGTAGAGCCCGATGAGGTTGCCCGCGCCGGTCGCGGCCTGTTCGGCAAAGAACTTCTGCAGGGGCGCCGGATCGATACCCGGGAGCGGGATGATCGAGGCCACCCGCGAGACGAAGAGTAACGACAGGGTGTAGAAGATGCGCGAGCGCAGCTCCGGAATCTTCAGGGAATTCGTGAAGGCGGAAAACACAGCGGGGAGAATTGCGAGGGAGGGCGCCGGGAGCCGCCCCACCCCGCCACGACCCTGGGGGCCGGGACGGAGGGAACGGGAAGGGGAACGGTACGAGTTATCAGGCCACGATGGCCTGGCCACCGGCCTTTTCAATCTTGGCCTTGGCCGAGCCCGAGAACCGGGCCGCCGTGACCTTGAGGGCGCGGCTCAGCTCGCCATCGCCCAGGACCTTGACGGAAGTCTCACCCGCCCGGATCAGGCCGTGGCTGGCAAGGACCCCGGCGTCGACCTCGGTCACCTTGGCGTCTAGACCCGCCAGGGCCCCGATGTTGACCACGGCGATCTCGATCCGGTGGTTGTAATTGTTGAACCCGCGGTGCGGGAGCTTCCGGTAGAGGGGCATCTGACCGCCCTCAAAGCCGGGGCGGATGCTGCCGCCGGAGCGGGCGGTCTGGCCCTTGCCGCCCTTGGTGCTGGTCTTGCCGTGGCCGCCGCCTTCGCCGCAGCCAACGCGCTTCTTGCGGTGCACCGCACCGGGGACGTTCTTCAGTTCGTGGAGCTTCATGGGATTTCCTCAGGGCGCCGCCCCGGGCTGATGGGCCGGGGCGACTCGGATGACAAAGGGACAGGTTGGGAGCGGGAACGACTCAGGCAGTCTGACGGACCTGGGCGACGTCCGCGGCGAGACGCAGCTTGCGCAGGCCATCGAGAGTGGCGTGGACCACGGCGATATGATTGGAGGAGCCCATCGACTTGGTGAGGATGTTCTTCACTCCCGCCGCCTCGAGGACCGCGCGGACGCCACCGCCGGCGATCAAGCCCGTGCCGGGGGAGGCCGGGCGCAGGAGCACCTTGCCGCCATCGTACTGGCCGAAGACGTCGTGCGGGATCGTGTCGCCCTTGAGCTTCACGTTCACGAGGTGCTTGTGGGCGTTCGCGGTGCCCTTCTTGATCGCGTCCGACACTTCATTGGCCTTGCCG
>SYDD01000027.1 GCA_005786775.1 Opitutaceae bacterium | reverse complement strand
CGTTCGCTCGCCCCGATCCTGCTCGGGCTCGGGCTGCTGGCGCTCTACATTGAGTTCAAGACGCCTGGCTTCGGGGTGTTCGGGATCACCGGCATCGCGTGCCTCGCGGTAGTCTTCCTGAGCAACTACGTTGCCGGTCTCTCGGGCCAGGAGCCGATTCTGGTCTTCGCCCTCGGGCTCGTGATGGTGCTTACGGAACTACTTTTCTTCCCCGGCATTGTGGTCCTCGCCGTTGGCGGGCTCGCGCTAATGCTGGGTTCGCTCGTGTGGTCGATGGCCGACATCTGGCCCAATGAGCCGGTCACGATCAGCGACGAGCTGTTCCTGCGGCCGCTGCAGGACGTCGGCTTGGGGCTGGCCCTGGCGGTCATCCTGGCTCTGCTGCTCGCGCGGTTCCTGCCGCGCGGCTGGTTCCTGACCCGGCTGGCGGTCGCGCAGCCGATCGCCGGGGCGGCCCAGATCGCCGGCCTGCCGCCCGAGGCGGGTGAGGCCGCGGCTGGCTTGGTCGGTCGGGTGGGGGTGGCGATGACTGGCCTGTTCCCCGCGGGCCAAGTGGAGGTGGACGGTGCGCGCTACGAGGCGCGACTGGAGGTGGGATCGGCGCCCCCCGGCACGCGCGTGGTGGTGCGGCGTCGGCAGGACTTTGGTCTGGTGGTCGACCGCCTGGAGGGCCCGGGCTCATGACCCTCATCCTCGTCCTTTTTGCCGTCGGCATCCTGCTGCTCGCCTTGGAGGTGATCGTACCGGGTGGCGTGCTTGGAATCGTGGGTGGACTTTCCCTGCTGGGCGGAGTCCTGGTGGCCTTCGACCGCTATGGCCCGGGCGGCGGCGCCTGGGCGCTGGCGGCGGGGCTGCTGGTGACGGCCGTTGCCCTTTACCTCGAGTTCGTGCTGCTCCCGCGGAGCCGCCTCGCCAAGGCGCTTTCCCTCTCGGCCACCGTCGCCGGCCGCAGCCAGCCCCCGGTGGCGGACGCGAGCCTCAAGGGACGCTCCGGGATCGCCGTGACGACTCTCGCGCCCACCGGCATTGTCGAGTGCGATGGCCGGCGTTATGTGGCCTTCAGCCATCACGGCCTCATCCCCGAGGGTGCGCCCGTGGAGGTCACCGCGGTTGAAACTTTCCGTATTCTCGTCATCCCTTCCCGCTCCATCACCACCACCACTTCCATATGAGCCTCACCCTCATCGGCCTCGCCATCCTCGGCCTCTTCGTCCTCATCATCGGCGCCATCGTCTTCAGCCTGATCGGCGCGTGGGTGAAGGCGCTCTTTAACGGGGCCCCGATCCCGATGTCCAAACTGGTCGCGCTGAAGTTCGCGAGCATCCCGTACGGGTTGATCGTGGACGCCCGCATCACCGCGGTGCGCGCGGGTATCAACATTGATGCGGACCAGATCGCCTCCCATTTCCAAGCGGGCGGCAACGTGGTGCCGACCGTGCAGGCCCTCATCGCCGCGCAGAAGGCCGGCATCGAGCTCGGCTGGGATCGCGCCTGCGCGATCGACCTCGCGACCAAGGGCTCCGGCAAGAGCGTGGTTGAGGCGGTGCGGACCTCCGTGGACCCGAAGGTCATCGATTGCCCGAACCCTGAGGGCGGCCGCACCACCATCGACGGCGTGGCTAAGGACGGCATCCAAGTGAAGGTAAAGGCGCGGGTCACCGTGCGCACCAACCTGGATCGCTTCGTCGGCGGCGCGAAGGAAGAAACTATCATCGCCCGCGTGGGCGAGGGCATCGTCACCACCATCGGCTCGGCCGAGTCCTACAAGACGGTGCTGGAGTCGCCGGACTCGATCTCGAAGACCGTGCTGAAGCGCGGTTTGGACGTGGGGTCGGCTTTCGAGATCCTCTCGATCGACATCGCCGACGTGGACGTCGGGGAGAACGTGGGCGCGAAGCTGCAAGAGGCGCAGGCCGAGGCGAACAAGAATATGGCGCAGGCGCAGGCGGAAATCCGGCGCGCGGCGGCCGTGGCCCTCGAGCAGGAGATGAAGGCCCGCGTGCAGGAGATGCAGGCGAAGGTTGTGGAGGCGCAGGCGCAGGTGCCGCTCGCGCAGGCCGAGGCCTTCCGCAACGGCCGGCTGGGCGTGATGGACTTCTACAAGATGGAGAACGTGCAGGCGGACACGCAGATGCGGTCCTCCATCGCGCATCCCGAGGGCAAGAAGTAAGCCCGCCGGGATCCGCGCGCCCTCCCCGTGAAGGCCAATCTGCTGGACTGGCTGCTCGAGCGCATCGGGCTGGTCATCTTCGTGGTGATCTTCGTGGTGCAGATCCTCCGGGGTCTGCTCCAAGCGCGGCGTTCCGCGCCCCCGCCGCAGACCGCCAAGCCGGACTCGCTGGAGGAGGAGCGCCGGGTGCAGGACATCCAGGCGGAGATCCGCCGGCGCATCGCTGAACGGCGTGGGGGGGGTGCCCCCACGTCCGCGCCCGAGGCGCCCGTGGCCCCGGTGGCGCCCGAGGCCGCGCCGCCGCCGCCCCCCCCGGAGTCACCGGCGACGGATCCTTTCGAGCCGCTGCGGCGGATGATGCGCGATCTCGAGGACCAGGCTCGCGACGTGGAGCGGAAGATCTCCGGCGAGGAACAGCCCGTGCCCGCGGCGCCTCCGCCTTCGGTGCTGCCTGCGCCCGTGAGTGCGCGCGCGGCGGAACTGGAGCGGCAGCGGCTGTTGGCTGAACAGCTGGCGGCCGTGCAGGCGGAGCGGCTGGCGGGGCGCCGGCGCGCGGAAGAGGCGACGGCAGCCGTGGCGGAGCGCGCGGTGGCCGCCCGAGCGCCAGCGCGCCTGATGGAGGACTTGCGCGATCCCGCGGCGCTGCGCCGTGCGGTGCTGCTGCGCGAGGTGCTGGGCACCCCGGTGGGCCTGCGGTAGTTTGGGAGGCTGGGCGGAAAGCGGTGGTCTGATGGGGCCGGGGCGCGCCGCTCCGGACGAAAGGCCGCAAACGCAGTGCGCGAAGCACTCCCTTGCGTTGTCCGGGACGGCTGCGCGTGTAGCGGTGGCCGGACGCACCACCGGGGCTACACTCGACGCGTCACACCCGACCGGTCACCGGTGGCAGGTCTGTTCCGCACCGGCGCCCGTCTACCCACCTGGGTGAATATCCCGCTAAATCTGCAATCAAATATCGGAAATTAGCCTACCAAGCCATTCCCCAGCTGCTGCCTCCAGTTCTCCTTCGATTCTCCTTCGGTCGTCCTTCGATTTGGTTAAGACCAAATGGGAGTATCTTTGGCCTGCGATCCACCTCAACTTACCCTAGGGTTCTCGGGAGTTGATCACAAAGTTATCAACCGTATGTTAATAAGTTTTTTAAGTCCGATAAAAGTTAACGGAAGACCTGTCGGGCTCCCGTAACTCCCGGAGAGCCAGAACTCTGCGCCCGCGTTAGCGGACCTCGTACACCTCGATCAGCGCCGCCCCGCCCGCCTGCCTTCCCTTCAGTTGCACGGTGTACTTGCCCGGGGCGAGGGTCAGGAGCAGGAGGGCGTCGTTCGAGGCCGGATTCGCCAGCGGAAACGCGCCCACGCTCGCCGCAAAGGTCGCCAGCTCCTCCGCCCCGCCCCAATTGTCGTTTTCCCCGATCACGGCCCCGCCGTCGCCAAACAGGGTTAGCTGCGGGTCTGGCATCGTCTCCGGCACGCCGAACTGGGCCAGACCCGGGCCCACTCCGCGTACAAGCACGGTCCGCGCCGTCTCGCCGCTCAGGTAAAAGCCCGCCACGAGGGATTCGCCCTCGGGGATCTCTCGCCGCACCGACACGTTCACCAGCCGCGTCGAAGTCGCCGTCACCGCGGCCGTCGGGGTCGCATCGTAAAGCTCCGCGATGGCCACCCCCGGGGTGCCGGTCGCGTCCCGCACCTCCAGGATGTAGTTCCCCGCCGGCAGCGCCGGCTGCAGGATGGCTGCGTCCCGCGAATCTGCCGCGGCGAACGGGAACGCACCCACTTGCTGGAAGGCCGCGACCAGGGCCGCGCCGCCCCCCCAATTGTCATTGGCCGCTATCGCCGCCCCACCCGGCGTCTGCCAGGTCAGCCGGGGATCGGGCAGCACGCCCGGCACGCCGAGTTGCGCCAGCGCGGGACCACCGCCGCGGGCCAGCAGCGCCTTGGTCCCGCCCGTGCCCGCCCCGCCCACCGCGGTCCCGATGGTCAGGACCTCGTTCCGCGTGAACGAGGACAGGATCGACAGGTTGGTCAGCCGCCCGGTCTGGGCCGGGGTCGCCGCGGGAAAGCTCACCGCGCAGGGCCGGCTCTCGACGCTGCCCTCCGCATTCGCGACTACGCACGTGTACAGTCCCGCCTCGGCCGCGCCCGCCGCGGGCAACACCAGCAACGGACCGCGCTGGCCCGGCAGGTCCACGCGGTTCCGGCGCCACTGGTACGAGGGCGCGGGGTTCGCGGTGGCCACCACGGCTAGCACCAGCGGTTGCGGCGTCCCCGCCGCCAGCCGCAGTTCCGCCGGGGGCTGGCTCGCCAGCACCGGTGCCTGCCGCGCCGCCCCGCCCCCCACGGTCACGTTCAGCGTCCGCGTCACGGTCCCACCATTGGTCTCACTCGCCGTCACGGTGACCTCCGCGGTGCCGGGCAGGCCCGCCGCGAGGGTCAGGGTGGTGCCGGTTACCGTCGCCGCCGCGACGGCCGGATTGCTGCTCGCCACGGTGAAGGCCAGCACCGCGGTGCCGCTCCCGCCCGGGTAGAGGGTCGCCGGGGTGACGCCATTGATGAGGACAAAGTTCGCCACCGTCGGCGTGCCCCCGGTGAAGTCGCGCACGGGGAGATCCGAGAAGGCGCCGCCGGCATTGGTCACGGGCAGCGCCGCGATGCGGTCGACGACCGACATCCCGCCGCCCAGCACGCGCCCGAACACCGAGTAGCCCCCGCCGTTGGCCGGCCCGAGGATGGTCGAGTTGTCCTTCACGTTGAAGTACCACTCGCTGGTCGCGCTGTTGAGGTCGCTGGTGCGGGCCGCGGCAAGGGTGCCGCGCGCATTGGGCAGCGCGTACTCGAGGGCCACCGGGGCGAGCTTGGCGACCGCCGACACGTTGCTGCCGCCGGTCGAGCGGTAGCCGCCACCCTGCACGATGGAGATCCCGCTGCCGTCCAGCGCCGCCGAACGATGGATGAAGGTGCCCGCGTAGGTGCCCGCCTGCACGTAGGCGAGGAAGTTGGCCGCGTGCCGCGGTGCGGCGTCGGAACGCAGCTCCACGTGGAAGCGGCCCAGGGAAGTGTCGAAGTGCACCACGGGGCCGCTCACGCCGGGGAAGCCGAAGTGGTTCCGCAGGTCGATCGAGACGGAGCCCCCGCCGGGCGCGAGGGCGGGGGTCGGCAGCGCGAGGGTCGCGCTGAGCTGCGGGACCTGGGCCGCGAGCCGGCTACAGGCCGCGGCGAGGACGAGGGCAAGGAGGCGGGCGGGCGTCATCCCGGGCAATGGAACCGCCCGGCGCGTCCGCGCCAACCCCTTTCGCGCCGTCGCGTTACCGCAGCTCGTAGATCTCCACCAGCGCCTCGCCGGTGCCGCCGTCGGCGCCGCGGATCTGCGCGGTGTAGCTCCCCGGGGGCAGCGAGGTCAGCAACGCGGCATCGCGACTGCCCGCCGCCAGGGGAAAGGCGCCGACGCTGGCGAAGGTGGTCGCCAGGCCGGCGGACCACGTGTCGTTCTCGGTGACCTTCACGCCCGCTGAGTTGTAGATTTCCAGCTTCGGATCCACGAGGGTCCCGCCCACGCCGAAGGCGGCGAGGGTCGGGCCCACCGCGCGGATGAGCAGCGGCTTGTTGCCGGTGCCGGAAACCGTGAAGCCCGCGATCAGGATGTCGTCCCCGGTGCCCACGCGGTTGCGGGCGGAAACGTTGACCAGCCGTCCCCCGGCCGCCGGGCCGGTGTCGTAGGCCTCGACCAGCACCACTCCGCCGGTCGCGCCCGGCACCTGCGCGGTGAAGGGCCCCGGCGCCAGCGTCGCCACCAGCGCGGCATCGCGGCTCCCGTTGGTCAGCGGGAAGGCCCCGACGCTGCCGAACACCGGCGCGAGGGCCGGCGCCCAGTTGTCGTTCTCGTTCACCTTCGTGGAGTCGCGGTAAAGCTCCAGACGCGGATCCGCGAGGGTTCCCGGCACCTGGAAGGCCGCCAGGGTCGGGCCGATGGCCCGGAACAGCACGTCGCGGGAACCATCGGAAACCGCCACGCCCACGATCAGCGTCGCGCTGGCCGCGAGGTTGGTGCGGACGGAGAGGTTGGTCAGGCGCGCGTTGGCGTTCGGGGCGACCACGGTGAGCGTGGCCGCGGCACTCAGCTGGCTGCCGCCCGGGTTGGTCGCCGTAACGGAATAAACCCCGGCGTCCGTCGCCCGCACATTCGCCACGGTAAGGGTGGCGTTGGTCGCGCCCGCGATCACCTGGCCATCGCGGCGCCACTGGAGTGTCGGGGTGGGCGTGCCGCTGGCCGCCGTAGTGAAGGTTACGCTGCCGCCGGCGAGCACGGTTTGGCTGACCGGCTGTTGCGTGATGGTTGGCGCCACCGGCGGCGAACCGTCGACGATGGTGAACCGAATGGGCTCCTG
>SYDD01000191.1 GCA_005786775.1 Opitutaceae bacterium | reverse complement strand
CCCCCGCCATCCCCATCAATTACGACGAGGCGAAGGTCCCGCCCTACACGTTGCCCGACCCGCTGGTGGCCGCCGACGGCACGCCCGTCCGCGACGCCGCCGACTGGCGCGCCCGGCGCCGGCCGGAGCTGCTCGAGCTCTTCGCCCGCGAGGTCCACGGCCGCACCCCCGGCGGCCGCCCCGCCGGGATGCATTGGGAGGTCACGGGCGTCGACCGGGCCGCGCTCGGCGGCAAGGCGGTGCGCAAGGAGGTCACGCTCTGGTTCACGGCCCGGCGCGACGGCCCGCGGATGCACCTGCTGCTGTACCTCCCCGCCGGGGCGCGCGGCCCGGTGCCGGCCTTCCTCGGCTATAATTACTACGGCAACGCCTGCGTGCACGCTGACCCGGGCATCACCCTCTCCACCGCTTGGATGCGCGCCAACGCGGAGTTCGGCATTGTGGGCAACCGCGCGACCCCGCGCACGCGGGGTGTCCACGCCGCGCGCTGGGACGTCGAGACCGTCGTCGCCCGCGGCTACGGGACGGTCACGGCCTACTACGGCGACGTCTGCGAGGACCGGCCCGAGGGCCTCACGGGCGGGGCGGGGGCGGTGTTTGGCACCGCGGAGATGGAGGCGCGGCGGCCCGACGAGTGGGGCGCGATCGGGATGTGGGCGTGGGGCCTGAGCCGCGCGCTCGATTACCTGGAGGCGGACGCGGACGTCGACGCGCGCCGCGTGGCGGTCCACGGCCACTCGCGGCTAGGCACGGCGGCGCTGTGGGCCGGCGCGCAGGACGAGCGGTTCGTGCTCGGCATCGCCAACAACTCGGGCGCGGGCGGCGCCGCCCTGAGCAAGCGCGACTTCGGCGAGAACGTGGCGCGCATCAACACCTCCTTCCCCTTCTGGTTCGCGCGCAACTTCCGGGCCTACAACGGCCGCGAGGCGGCGCTCCCGGTGGACCAGCACCAGCTCGTCGCGCTCGTGGCCCCGCGGCCGGTGCACGTGGCCAGCGCCACCGAGGACGCTTGGGCCGACCCCAAGGGCGAGTACCTCGCCGCCGTCCACGCGGCCCCCGTGTACGCCCTGTTCGGCCGCGCCGGCCTGCGGGGCGCGGCGATGCCCGGCCCCGACGAGGCGATCCTCGGCGACGGCCTCGCCTACCACCTGCGCACCGGCAAGCACGACATCACGCCCCGCGACTGGGCGCGCTACCTCGACCACGCGGACCGCGTTCTCCGGCGCTGACCGCGCGCGCCGCCGGCCCGGGGGCGGTTCAGCTGAAAATCCGCGGCACGAGGTGGCCGTGGACGTCCGTCAGCCGGTAATCGCGCCCTTGGAAGCGGTACGTGAGGCGCGTGTGGTCGTAGCCGAAGAGGTGGAGCAGCGTGGCGTGCAGGTCGTGGACGTGCACCGGGTCGCGCGCGACGTTCCACGCGATGTCGTCGGTCTCGCCGATCACCTGCCCGCCCTTCACCCCGCCGCCGGCGAGCCAGAGGCTGAAGGCGTTGGGGTGGTGGTCGCGGCCGGTGATCGAGCGGGAGCCGGGCCGGTTCTCGCCGAGGGCGGTGCGGCCGAACTCGGAGCCGCACACCACGAGCGTGTCCTCAAGGAGCCCACGGCGCTTGAGGTCCTTGACCAGCGCGGCGATCGGCTGGTCGGCCATCAGGCAGTTGTGCGGCAGGTCGCGGTCGAGGTTACTGTGGTGGTCCCACGAGGCGTGGATCACCTGGACCACGCGGACGCCGCGCTCGACGAGGCGGCGGGCCATCAGGCAGTTGCGGGCGAAGGTGCCGAAGAGGCCGGTGCCGCCGAGCGGGTTGCCGCCGGGCGCCTTGGGCTCGGCACGGTTCACCCCGTACAGGTCGAGCGTCTCCTGCGTCTCGCCGGAAAGGTCCATCAGCTCCGGCGAGGCCGTCTGCATCCGGAAGGCGAGCTCGTAGGCGGCGATGCGGCTCTCGATCTCCGGGTCGGCCGCGTCGGCCTGGCGCAGGGCGTTGAGCTCGTTGACGCCGGTGATCGTCCGGCGCTGCATCCCGGCGGTGACGCCGGCGGGCAGGTCGAGGTTGAGCACGGGCGTGCCCTCGTTGCGGAACATCACCCCCGAGTGATGGGAGGGAAGGAAGCCGCTGGACCAGCTGGCGGAGCCGCCGGGCACGCCGCGGCCGACGCAGACGAGCACGACGAACTCGGGCAGGTTGCGGTTCACGCTGCCGAGGCCGTAGGAGAGCCACGAGCCGAGGCTGGGCCGCCCGGAGATGGCCGAGCCGGTGTTCATCAGGAGCTGGCCGGGCACGTGGTTGAACTGGTCGGTGTGCATCGACCGGATCAGGCAGATGTCGTCCGCGATCGAGCCGATGTGGGGCAGCAGGTCCGAGAGCTCCATCCCGCACTGGCCGTGCGGCTGGAACTTCCGCGGCGACCCCATCAGCCGCGCCGACTCCTTCGCGAGGAAGGCGAAGCGCATGTTGGCCAGCATCGAGTCCGGCAGCGGCTGCCCGTCCAGCGCGTTGAGCTTCGGCTTCGGGTCGTACAGGTCCATCTGGCTGGGCCCGCCTTCCAGATAGATGTAGATGCAGTTCTTGGCGCGCGGGGCGTGGTGGGTGGGCACGCGGCCGGGGCCCGCCGCGGCGTTGGCGAGCAGGCCGTCGGCGCCGAGGAGATTGGACAGGGCGAGGGCGCCGAGGCCGCCGCCGGCCCGGGTGAGGAATTGTCGCCGTTGCAGCGCGGGCGGGATCATTCGCGGGTGATGAACTCGTCGAGGTTGAGGAGCAGGCGGGCGGTGGCGAGGAGGGCCGCGCGCGCGTCGCCCAGGGCGAGCTGGTCGTCGTGGTGGCGCCGCAGGGCGGCGAGCTCCGCCGGCGCCGGCGGGCGGCCGAGGCAGAGCGCGAACCCGTGGCGCAGCCGCGCGTCGACGTCCCCGGGAACCTCCGCTAACCGGGCGGCCAGGGCCTCCGCCGCGGCGAAGAAGACGGGATCGTTCAGCAGGGTCAGGGCCTGCAGCGGGGAGTTGCTGCGCTCCCGCTGGAGGCAGGCCACGCTCGCGTCGGGCGCGTTGAAGGCCGTGAGCATCGGGTAGGGCACGTTGCGCCGGAGGTGGATGTACATCCCGCGGCGGTTCGCCTCCGGGCCCTTGGTCTCGGGCCAGCTGCGGTTGCGGCCGAAGGCGAGGACGAACTCCGGCAGCGGCGGGTGGATGCTCGGGCCGCCGATCCGCGGGTTGAGCAGCCCGCTGCTCGCCAGCGCCACGTCGCGCACGATCTCCGCCTCGAGCCGGTGCCGGCTCTGGCGCGCCAGCAGCACGTTGAGCGGGTCCCGCTCCTCCAGGTCCGCGCGGCGCCGCGACGCCTGCCGGTAGGTCTCCGAGGTGACGAGCAGGCGGATCAGCGCCTTCCGGCTCCAGCCCAGCCGCGTGAACTCGGTCGCCAACCAGTCGAGCAGCTCCGGGTGCGAGGGTCGCTCGCCCAGCGCGCCGAAGTTGTCCGGGGTCGCGACGAGCCCGCGGCCGAACAGCTGGAGCCAGATCTGGTTGACCGCCACGCGGGCGGTCAGGGGATGGGCCGGGTCGGTGATCCAGCGCGCGAGGTCGAGGCGGTCGGCGACGGCGCCGCGGGCGCGCAGCGGCGGGAGCACGGCGGGCGTGCCCGGCAGGACCTCCTCGCCCGGCCGCTGGTAGTCGCCGCGCAGGTGGACGCGGGTCTTGCGCTCGTGCGCCACCAGCACGGGCGCCGCGGTGCGCGGGAACTCCGGCCGCTTGGCGAAGTGGGCCGCGAGGGGTCGGTGCAACTCCCGCCCGCGCTCGTCGGCGAAGCGGGCGACGTGGCGCGCGAGGGCGAGCCGGTCCGCCGGCGTCCGCGCCGCCTCCGGGGTGTCGAGCACGGCTAGGACCTCGTCGGGTAGCGGGCCCGGCTCCAGGGGCCCGGGCGCGGTGGTGGCGGCGAGGCGGAAACGGGTGAGGACGCCGGTGATGCGGTGCTCGAGCTCGACGAAGAGCTCCGTCCCGGGCGGGAAGTCCCGCGGCTCCTTCAACTCGAAGACGATGGCGTGCGCGCGGTCCACCTGGCCGGCCACCCCCCAGCCGGTGGTGCTGTCGCCGTCGAGGGTGTGGGCGGCGGGCGTGGCCTTGGCGGCGAAGCTCGCGCGGGCGGCGGCGAACGGGAGGCGTTCCTGCGCGCCCCCGGGCGTGCGGGCGGTGACCGCGAACTCCGCGAGGTGGAAGTCGCCCCCGCGGCTGCGGCCCGGCTTCTCGCCGAGGCCCGCGAGCGCCTCCAGCCGGAAGCCGGTGACGCCCCGCTGCGCGAACGGCGCGCGCACGACGTACCGGGTGCGCACGGGATCGCGCTCGCCGGTGCTGACCGAGTGGTCCGCGTTCGGGGCGAACAGCCGCTCCTCGTCCTCGGTGATGAAGCTGATCTCCTCCGGGCGCAGGAGGGTCCAGCGGGCGGCCGGCAGGGTGAGTCCGCGCTCCCACTCCGGCACGCGGGTGGCCGCGAGCGCGGCGACGTGCTCCGTCACGGGCGCCTCGAGGCGGGCCCGCTCGGCCTCCCACTCGGCCAGCTTCCGCTCGTAGGCCGCCAGTTCGGCGGGACGCGGCGCGGGCACGTCTCGTTCGGCGGTGCGGTTGAAGAAGGCGTAGAGCGAGTAGAACTCGCGGATCGAGACCGGATCGTACTTGTGCGTGTGGCACTCGGCGCAGCCGACCGTGAGCCCGAGCCATACCGCGCCGGTGGTGGCCGCCCGGTCGACGGCGTTCTTCACCCGGTCGAGCTCGAGGTCCGCTCCGGCCTCGTCGTTCTTGAGCGAATTACGGTGGAACCCGGTCGCGATCCGTTGCTCCAGGGTTGCCTCTGGCAGGAGGTCGCCGGCCAGCTGCTCCACCGTGAACCGGTCGAAAGGCACGTCGCGGTTGACCGCGTCGATCACCCAGTCGCGGAACAGGTACGCGTTCGGTCGGAGGGTGTCGT
>SYDD01000190.1 GCA_005786775.1 Opitutaceae bacterium | reverse complement strand
GCCGGCGCGGCGCCCGGCCCGGGCCAGCCACGACGGGCACTACGTGCTCCAGCCGCGGGCGGGCGCCCGGCCGCGCTCGCTCGCCGAACTGCAGGCCGTGGTCCGCGCTGCGGCCGCCGCGGGGCTCCGCGTCAAGGCCGCCGGCAGCCTGCACAGTTTTGCCGCGTTGCCGGAGACACCTGGCCTGGAGGTGCGGCTTGACCGCCTCGACCGCGTCCTCGCGGTGGACGGCACCCGCGTGAGCGTCGAGGGCGGCATCACCCTGGCGGCGCTGAACCGGGCCCTCGCGGCGCGCGGGCTCGCGCTGCCGAACCACGGTTCCTACCTGGGCCAGAGCCTGGCGGGGGCCCTCGCCACCGCGACCCACGGTGGATCGCTGCGCACCGGCACTTTGGCGGACGCGGTCGACGCGGTGACGCTGGTGCTGGCGGACGGGGCGGTGCGGCGCTGGCGCGCGGGTGACGCGGAGTTCGGGGGTGTCGTGGCGGCGTTGGGGCTGGTGGGGGTGACGGCCGAGGTGACGTTGCGGTGCGTGCCAGCGTTCCACCTGCGGGGCGAACCGCGGGTGCTGGGTTGGGCGGAGTTCCTGGCGCGGTTCGAGGAGCTGCACCGCGGGGCCGATTTCCTGGACGCGCGCTGGCATCCGGAGGCGGGGTTGGTCGAGGTCCTGAAGATCCGGCGCTGCGAGGCGGTGCCCGGACCGGCGCCCGACGTCCCGGCGCTCCGGCCGGCGGGTCCGGCGGGGCGGCGGCGGCTGGTCTCGGCGAACTTCCGGCTGCTCCTGCGGGCGTTGCGGCTGCCGGGCGCGGGGCCGTTGCGGCGGGCGATCGCGCGGCGCTGGTGCGGGCACGGGTATGTGGCCTCGGCGGGTCCGGCCGAGGCGGTGCTCGCCTTCTCGGATCTCTCGCAGGGGGAGCCCTTCCCGATCGACGACCTCGAGTTTGCGGTGCCGTTCGTGCGGGCGCCGGAGGCCTTGCGGGCGCTGGCGGCGTGGTTCGCGGGGCCCGGCCGGCCGCCGCGGTTCTTCCCGGTGCACCTGCGGGCGAGCGCGGCGGGGGAGCACTGGCTCGCGGCCAACCACGGGCAGGACGTCTGCTGGCTCGAATTCTGGGACCACCCCGGCGATCCGCGCTGGCACGCCGGCTTGGCCGCGGTGCTCGCCCCGTGGGCGCCGCGCTACCACCTCGGCAAGAACCTTCCGCCGGACGCGGCCGGGGAGCGGTTACATCTGCCGGGGCGCGCGCGGTTCCTCGCGTGGCGGGAGGCCCTCGATCCGGCCGGGGTGTTCCTCAACGCGGAGGCGTGCCGGCGCTTGGGGCTGGCGGCGCCGGGATCGGCTTCGGGGCCAGCAGCAGCAGGCCGCGCAGCATCCAGTCCCGCTTGACCTTCGCGTCCATCCACGTCGCCGCGGAGCGGTGGCGGATGTAGGTCACGCGGCCGAGCTCGGGGAGCAGCACGGAGCGCATGAAGCGGGGCAGGCTGGCCCCGTCCGGGCAGCTGAACCACGCGCCCGGGACGATCCGGACCGCGCCGCCCGCCGCGCGGTGCGCCTCGAGCACGTCGGTGAAGGCGCCGGGTCCGGTCTGGTCGATCAGGTGGGCGACGAGGTCATCGGCCATCTGCCGGTCGAGCCGCGCGAGCACCTCCTGCACCAGCGCGTGGAGGAAGGGGTGGCCTGGCCGGGCGAGGAAGGCCCACTGGCAATGGAGCAGGCCGCGGCGGGTGCGGTAGAGTTCGCGCACCTTGCGCGAGTCGGTGCGCAGCTCCGTCGCGACCACGAGCTCGTCTTCCGGCCGCAGGAAGTCCAGCGGCCGGCGGCACTCGCAGTCCATGTCCGCGTACAGCCCGCCGTGGACCGCGACGATCATGTACCGGGCGACGTCCGCGCGCTGGGCGGCGCGGGGGATGGCGCGCCAGCGGGCCTCGGCGCCGGGGAAGTGGGCCCGCATCAGGCCGAGGCAGGCGGCGTCGTCCCAGAGGCGCTGCTCCCAGGCCGGCAGGTGCCGCCGGAACGTTTCCCGCCAGCGGGTGAAGGCGGCGGGCGGGGGGTTCGCGCCGAGCCAGATCTGGTGGACGATCCGGGGGATGGCCATCGCCTCAGGCGGCGGGCACGAACTTGCCGTACTGCATCCGCAGCACGCGGTCGGCCACCCCGTAGTGCTCGTCGTCGTGCGTGACGGCGACGACCGTGCGGCCGGCGGCGCGCAGTTCCGGGAGTAGCTCCCGGTAGAAGAGGCGGCGGAAGGCGGGGTCCTGCTCGGCGGCCCACTCGTCCAGGAGCAGCACGGGCTTGTCGGCGAGCAGCGCGAGCACGAGGGCGAGGCGTTTCCGCTGGCCGGTGGACAGCGCGCGGTTGGTGAGGCGGCGGCCGTCGAGGCCCGTCTTGTGCAGCAGCTCGGTGCGGTGCAGGAGGGCGTGGAGGCGGGCCTCGTCGGGCGTGGGGGTGCCGTAGAGGCGCTCGAAGAGGTGCGGGTCGCTGAAGATCGGGCTGAACAGGTCGCGGTAGGGCTGGCGGAGCGTGCCGGCGACCACGGCGCCGTCGAGGCGGAGGGCGCCGGTCGCCGGGGGGTAGAGCCCGGCCAGCACCTTGAGGAAGGTCGACTTGCCGCTGCCGTTGCCGCCGGTGATGAAGACGATCTCCCCGGGGCGGAGTTCGAAATCGAAGGGCTCGAGCGAGAACTCCCGCTCGCCCCGGGCGTTGGCGTAGGCGAAGGTGATGCCCTCGGCGCGCAGGCCCGTGAACGCCGGCGGGACCTCCGGGGCGGCCTCGCCCACCGGGTCGGGGCCGGTGCCCGCGAGCGCGGCGTCGAGCCCGGCCTCGATGCGGGTGAGCTCGTCGATCGCGCCGTGGACCTCCGCGAGCTTCTGCCCGGCGAACACCACCTCGTTGAGCGGCCCCATCATGAACACGATCAGCGTGGCGATGGCGGCGACGCGGGGCGCGTCCGCCGCGGCGAACACCGGCACGAGGAAGACCACGGCCGCCAGCAGCAGGAACAGCGCCGAGGTGGCGATCAGCGTGCTGTCGCGCCAGAGCAGGCCGAGCCGGGTGCGGGCGGCGCGGGCCTCGGCGGCCGCGGGCAGCAGATCGTCGGCGAAAAACTCCCGCGCGGCGGCCCCGTTCATCTTCAGCTCGCGGAAGCCCTGGAGCAGGTCGTCGAAGCGCGCGGAGAACCGGTTGTCGACCCGCGTGGTCTCGTGGATCGCGGCCGTGATGGGGCCGCGGTGGCGGGCGAGGACGAGCCCGAGCACGCCGAGCGCGCCGGCCAGGGTGAGCGCGGCGGCGGCCGACTGGAGGTAGATGGCGAGGAAGGCGCAGAGCAGCAGCACGACCGCGGTGGCCGCGCTGATCAGCGGGATGAGCCCGCCGGAGATCGTCGCCGCGTGGGTCGAGATCGCGTTGTGCAGGTCCGTCCGCGCCAGCTGCTCGAAGGCCGGCAGCGGCGCGTCCCGTAGCTTGGTCGCCAAGCGCACGCGCACGCGCTCGACCACCAGCTCCACCGCGGGCGTCAGGCGCTCGAGCAGGTAGCCCTTGCTCTTCCAGTAGCCGGCGAGGCAGACGAAGGTCAGCGCCAGCTCGACGAGGGCGGACTTCCCGTCGGAGATCCGGTCGGCGGCGCGGGTCAGCACGAAGATGAGCAGCGTGTTGATCACGCCGGCGGCAATCCCGGCGATCAGCATCCGCCGGTCGAGGACGATTTGCTCCCGGCGGAGCAGCTCGAGCACCTTGAGTTGCATCAGAGGCGGGGCCTCAGCGGCCCGGGGTCAGCCCGGGCAGCGGGAGGCCGGGGAGGGGACCGGGGGCGGGGGCCGCGGCGGGCACCGCGACGGGCACGGGCACCGGGACCGGGACCGGCGCGAGGGCGGGCGCGGGGG
>SYDD01000189.1 GCA_005786775.1 Opitutaceae bacterium | reverse complement strand
TCTCGCAATGTCGCTGCAGCCACCTGCCAATGCTGTGTTTGCAACAGATCTTCAAGAGTTCGATAGGTAGCCAGACGAATATCTGCTGGGATGGTCGCTTGACATCTGAGGCTTCCGCCTCCTGGGGGACGATGTGGCGGCTTTCCTCGTAGGCGAAGGGGTGGTCGCGCTTCCACGCGCCGACCTGCGTGTGCCACGCGGCGGTGTCGGGCGGGGTGAAGCGGGCGGCGGTGGCGAGCTCGACGAGGCGGCCGAGGGCGTGCTTCACGTCGCTGACGACCGCGAGGTGGGCGCGCTTGTTCTTGTGGTGCTCGGAGGCGTCGATGTCGATGTGGACGATCCTCGCCTGGGTGGCGAAGTGCCGCGTGTCGCCGGTGATGCGGTCGTCGAACCGGGCGCCCACGCAGAGGAGGAGGTCGCACTGGTCGACCGCCCAGTTGCCGTAGGCGGCACCGTGCATCCCGAACCACTGCAGCGAGAGGGGGTGCGACTCGGGGAAGCCGCCGACGCCCATAAGGGTGGTGGCGACCTGGATGTTCGTCTTCTCGGCGAAGGCCTTCAGCTCGGGGTGGGCCTCCGCGGAGATGATGCCGCCGCCGGCGTAGAGGATGGGGCGCTTCGCCTCGGCGATGTGCGCGAGGACTTGCTGCAGGGTCGCATCGCTCGCGCGCGGGATCGCGCTGGCGTAGGGGCTGCGGAACTCGACGGCCGCGGGGAAGACTGGCTGGAACTTCGCCTGCTGGATGTCCTTCGGGATGTCGATGATGACGGGTCCCGGGCGTCCGCTGCGGGCCAGGTGGAAGGCCTCCTTGAAAATCTTGGGCAGCTCGCGGACGTCCAGCACGAGGTAGGAGTGCTTCACGATCGGAAGCGTCATGCCGTAGAAATCCGTTTCCTGGAACGCCATCTTGCCGATGTACTTCGAGTACACTTGGCCGGTGATCGCCACCATCGGGATGGAGTCCATGAACGCGTCGGCGATGGCGGACACGAGGTTGGTGGCGCCCGGGCCGGAGGTGGCCATGCAGACCCCGACCTTGCCGGTGGCGCGGGCGTAGCCCTCGGCGGCGAAGGAGCCGCCCTGCTCGTGGCGGGGCAGGATCACGCGGATCTTGTCCGTGCGGGCGAGCGACTGGTGGAGCTCCTGGGACGCGCCGCCCGGGTAGGCGAAGATCACGTCGACCCCCTCGCGGACCAGGCACTCGACGACGCAGTCAGAACCCTTCATTTCACGGCCGACTTCGGCCTGGGGAAACGCGGCGGGGGAGGTGTGTTCTTTTTTCATGGCGGGAGCGGATCCGGATCGAAACGGGGAGGAGAAGGGCCTTGCCGGGAGGAGGCAAGCCCGCGGAACGCCGGCCGCCCGCGCGGCGCCGGCCCGCTCAGCGGTACTCCCGGCGCAGGTTGCTCGGCAGCAGGCCGAGCTCCTCGCGGTACTTCGCGACCGTCCGCCGGGCGATGGTGATGCCCCGCTCCTGCAGTTTGCCCACCAGGTCCTGGTCGCTGAGGGGGCTCGACACGTCCTCCACGTTGATCAGGTCGGCGATCATCTCCTTGACGCTGGTGTTGGACACCGCCGCGCCGCTCTCCGCCTGGTAGCCGGGCGTGAAGAAGTACTTGAGCTCGAACACCCCGTGCGGGGTCTGGGCGTACTTGTTCGCGATCGCCCGGCTCACGGTGGTCTCGTGCACGCCCACGACGGCGGCGACCTGCGTCATCGTCAGCGGCTTCAGCGCCGAGACGCCGCGCTCGAAGAAGTCGCGCTGCACGTTGATGATCTGGCGCGTGATGCGCTCGATCGTGCGCTGGCGCTGCTCGATAGAGTCGATGAGGAACTTGCCCGAGCGGATGCGCTCGCGGAGGTATTCGCGCTCGTCCTTGGAGAGGGTGCCGCGCGCGATCATCTCCCGGTAGGCGCCCGAGATGCGCAGGCGGGGGATGTAGTCGCTGTTGAGCACGATCTTCCAGTCCTCGCCGTCGCGCTCGATGATCACGTCGGGCACGACCGCGCGGTTGCTGTCGTCGGCGAACCGGCGGCCCGGCGCGGGGTCCAGCTTCCCGATCTCCTCGATCGCCTCCTGCACGTCCTCCGGGTCGGCGTCCAGGCGCCGCGCGAGGTCCGGGATGCGCCGGCGGGTGAGCAGTTCGAACTGCTCGGCTAGGATGCGGTGCGCGAGGTTGCCGGAGCGGCCCTTCGCGGCGAGCTGGTGGATGAGGCAACCCGCGAGGTCCTGCGCGCCGATGCCGGGGGGGTCAAAGCTCCGCAGGGCCGCGACGGCCGCCTGCACCGCGCCCAGGGGCAGGCCGGCTTGCAGGGCCACGTCGGACGGCGACTGGGTCAGGAAGCCGGCGTCGTCGAGGCAGCCGACGAGGTGCCGCATCGCCTGCATCTCCTGCGGCGCGAGGTCCGCGAGTTCCGCCTGGCGCAGGAGGTGCTCCTGCAGGGAGGTCTCGCTGACGAGGGAATCAAGGAGGTGCTGGCGCCGCTCCGCATCCTCGCTGGTCGCCGGCTGGGCGCCGCCGATGCTCGCCATGTGGTCCCGCCAGTCCTCGTCGAGCTTGCCGAGAATCTCGAACTCGCGGTCCTTGGAAAAATCCATCTCGTCCCGCCGCGGTTCACCTTCGCCCGCGTCGCCGGGCGGCTCGCCCGCCCCGTCGTCGCCACCGGACTCGGGGGCTTCCGCGGGCGCGTCGAGGCTCACGCCATCGAGGGGCAGTTCCTCGAGGGTGGGGTTGGCCTGCAATTCCTCCTGGATCACCGTGCGCAGGTCGAGCGCGGCCACCTGCAGGATCTTCAGCGACTGACGCAGCTGCGGCGCCAGAACCTGGGTCTGGATCTGGCGCTGGCGCAGGTCGTTGCTGAAGGCGGCTCCGCTCATGCGGTTAGGTGGAAGTGCCCATCATCGGGCGCCAGTTCTCGCGGGCGCCACCGGAGCGGCGCCGGATTCACTTACCCCCCAGAGGGCTTTTACGTAGTCGGACAGGGTCCGGGTGGTCGGGCCGAAACGCCCTCCGTAGAGGTGCTCCTCGAGGTCGCGGACGATGTCCCCCGCTGCCTGGTAACGCCGGTCGCGGTCGCGCGTGAGCATCCGCTGCAGGATCGCCTCGAGCGGGGCGCCGAGGTCCGCCCGCAGGCTGCCGAACCGGGGGATCGGCAGGGTGAGGATGTTGCGCCGCGACTGCGCGCGGTCGGCGGAGCGGAAGAGATTCCGCCCGAGGAGCAGTTCCGTGAGCACGATGCCCAGCGGGAACAGGTCGGCGCGCGCGTCGGTCACCGCGTAGCTGGCCTGCTCGGGGGAGAGGTACTCGTCCTTGCCCGCGATCACCCGGCCCTCCTCGTTGTACATCAGGTTCAGGGCCTTCGCGATGCCGAAGTCCGTCAGCTTCACGTCGCCCTCGAAGGAGAGCAGCACGTTCTTCGGCCCGATGTCGCGGTGGACGAGATTGAGGTGGCGGCCCTCCGCGTCGCGCTGCGCGTGCGCGTAGGCGAGGCCGCTGGCGACCCGCGAGATGATGAACGCGGCGAGGTCCACCGGCACGGGGCGGCCCGTCTCCCGATGGCGTTCGAGGAACTGCTCGAGGCTCAGGCCGCGGACAAACTCCATCACCATGAAATACTGCCCGCCCGCGCGGCCGAGGTGGTAGGTCTGGACGATGTTCGGGTGGATGAGATCCGCCACCAGCCGGGCCTCGCCGATGAAGTTGTTCTGGAAGTCCTCCAGCGCGGAGTACTCTTCCCGGATCACCTTGATCGCCACAACCTTGCGGAAATGCCCGGCCCCCAGTTGCCGCGCCTCGTAGACAACCCCCATCCCGCCCTCCGCGATCTTGCGCGTGAGTTCGTAGCGCAGGTGGTCGAAGAGGTGCTGGAGGTCCGCCATCCCGGGCAGTCAACGCCCCGTGCAAAACCGTGGCAAGAGTCGAGACGTAAAAACGGCCTGAAAACTGCTGCATGGGGATTTGACAGGCCCGCGGGCGGGCCCACGGTCGGGAGATGATCTCGTTGACGGCCCGCGCGGCCCGGCAGGTGCGGACGATGCAGGCGGAGCTGAACGACCCAGCCAAGCAGCTGCGGGTGCTGGTGGAGACCGGAGGCTGCTCCGGCTTCCAGTACGGGATGTCGTTCGACGAGCCGAAGGCGGACGATGCCCGCTGCGAGAGCGAGGGCTTGGCGGTTCTGGTTGATCCCACGAGTCTGGCCTACCTGTCCGGGTCCACGATCGATTTTGACGACGGGCTCCACGGGAAGGGGTTCGAGATCCGCAACCCGAACGCGCAGAGCACCTGCGGCTGCGGCAAGTCCTTCGCCTGAGCCGGCCTCCCCCGCCTTCCCCGTCACCCCGAAACCCCGCCGCGCTTGAGTTCGCCCCCTTCCCCCGTCCGCGAAACGTCAGAACCAGCGGCCGCCCCCGGCCTCCGTCAGCTGTGCGGCTGGATCCTCGGCCCCGGAGCGCTGATCATGACGCTGCTGCTGCCACCGCCCCCCGGTCTGAGCCCCGAGGGCTGGCGGACCGCCGGCGCCGCCCTGCTGATGGCGGTCTTCTGGATCTGTGAATCCGTGCCGATCCCGGTCACGGCCCTGCTGCCGCTGATCCTGTTCCCGGCGCTCGGGCTGGGGGACATCCGGGAGACGGCCGCGCCGTTCGCCAACCCGGTGATCTACCTCTTCCTCGGCGGCTTCCTGATCGCGCTGGCGATGCAGCGGTGGAACCTGCACCGGCGGGTGGCCATCAACCTGATCGGGCTGCTCGGCACGCGGCCGGACCGGCTGGTCGGCGGCTTCCTGCTCGCCTCGGCGGCGGTCAGCATGTGGGTGAGCAACACCGCCACCGCGCTGATGATGCTGCCGATCGCGCTCTCGATCGTGCAGTTGCTGCCGCGGGAGGGCGGGATGGAAGCGCCGGGCAACCGCGCCTTCGCCACCGCGCTGCTGTTAGCCGTGGCGTACGGCGCCACGACGGGTGGGATGGCCACCCTGATCGGCACGCCGCCCAATGCCCTGCTCGCCGCCTACGTCGCGAAGTCCTACGGGGTCACGCTCGGCTTCGGCCAGTGGATGCTCCTCGGGGTGCCGGTGATGCTGGTGACGCTGCCGGTGGTGTACCTGATCCTCACGCGGGTGAGTTTCCGGCTTGAGCGCGCGGAGATTCCGGGGATGGCGGCGCACCTGCGGGCCGCGCGGGCGGAACTGGGGCCCTGGTCCCGCGGGGAGATCGGCGTGCTCTGGGTCTTCGTGCTGACGGCGCTCGCGTGGATCTTCCAGCCGCTGCTCGCCCGCGGGCTGCCGTTGCTCACTGACACCACGATCGCGATCGCCGGCGGGCTCGCCCTCTTCTTCATCCCCGTGCAACCCCGCCGCGGCGAGTTCCTGATGAACTGGGAGTCGACTAAGGGCCTGCCGTGGGACGTGCTGCTGCTGTTCGGGGGTGGCCTCAGCCTCGCGGGCAACATCGAGAAGCACGGGCTCTCCCGCTACCTCGGCGACCTCTGCGCCGGGCTCGGCGGCATCCCGACCATCGCGCTTGTCTGCGTGGTCTGCTTCGGGATCTTGATGCTCACGGAGCTCACCAGCAACACGGCAACTGCCGCGACGTTTCTCCCCATCGCGGCCGCGCTCGCGACGAGCGTTGGCGAGAACCCGCTGCTCTTCCTCATCCCCACCGCCCTGGCCGCCAACTGCTCCTATATGCTCCCGGTCGGTACGCCGCCCAACGCGATCGTGTTCGGCAGCGGTTACGTCACGCTGCCGCAGATGGCCCGCGCCGGGATGTGGCTCAACGTCCTCCTCGTGCCCATCCTCGTCGGGCTCGTGCTGCTGCTCGGGCGCCTGGTCTTCGACGTGGAACTTGGGGTCGTGCCCGCGTGGGCCCGGCCCGCCGCGGGCTGAGCGGCCGGTTTTTTCTCGCCGCCGCCGGCGCTGCGCGGTGGACTTCTGGGGCCCCGCCACCCCTGAGGCGACGGCCACCCCAACGATGAATCGCCGCCGCTTCCTGCTCCAGTCCCTCGGCGCCTCGCTCGCCCTGCCCGCGCTGCCCTCCCTGCTGGGCCGCGCCGTCGACGGCGGTTCCGCCCTGCGGACCGCGAAGGGCGCGGGGACCGGCGCGCGCCGGTTCGTCGCGATCGGCAACCTCCTGGGCTTCCAGACGAAGCACCTGTTCCCCGCCTCCCAGGGCGCCGCGTACGAGTCGACCCGCCTGCTCGCGCCCCTCGCGGAGAATCGCCGCCACCTCACGCTCTACCGCGGCCTCGACCACGGCGTGAAGGGCGGCCACTTCGCGGTCCATTCCTTCCTCTCCGGCGTCCTCAACTCCGAGGCGCAGAACCGGCCTTCCGGCAACGTCACGCTCGACCAGTACATGGCCGATGAGATCGGGCCCGAGACGCGCTTTTCCTCGCTCACCGTCGGCTCCGAGGGCGGTATCCACGGCGGTTGCCAGCTCTCGTGGACCAAGGCCGGCGTGCGCGTGCCGCCGATCTCCGGCCCGGCCGAGCTGTTTGACCGCCTCTTCGTCGAGGACGCCCCCGACCGCCGCCTCCGCCGCCAGGGCGAGCACCGCCTGCAGGCCTCGATCCTCGACGCCGTGCGGGAGGACGCCGGCCGCCTCGCCCGCCGCGTCGACCGGGAGGACCGCGCGAAGCTGGACGAGTACTTCACCTCCGTGCGCGAGGTGGAGCAGCGGCTGCAGCTGCGCCAGCGCTGGGCCAGCCAGCCGAAGCCGGCGGCGCCCCTCGAGCGGCCCGTGAACCGCAACAAGGTCGAGGACCTGCCGCTCCTGTACGAGCTCATCGCCCTCGCCCTGCACACGGACTCCACCCGGATCGCGACGCTCGAGATCGGCGGGGATTTCCTCCCGCAGAACCTCGGCATCGACAAGTCCTACCACGGCCTGTCCCACCACGGGAACGACGAGTCCGCGATCCAGCACCTGCTCACGCTCGAGACCTACCAGATCACCCAGTTCAACCGCTTCGTCACCCGCCTCGCGGGGCTGCGGGACGGCGGCGGCTCCCTGCTCGACGCCACGACGGTCCTGTTCGGCAGCGGCATCGGCGACGCCAACACGCACAAGAATTCCGACCTGCCGGTCATCCTGGCCGGCGGCGGCTACCGGCACGGCGAGTTCAAGCGCCTGCCCGCGGGCGGCCCCGGCAAGGTCCCGCTCTGCAACCTCTTCGTCGACATCGCGCAGCGGATGGGGCTCGAGACCGGCGCCTTCGGGACGAGCACGGGCCGTTTCGCCTGAGGCGGCGCCTGCGATGCGGCGTGGTGGCGGATTCCGTTGGCTGGCGCTCGGGCTGGCCCTCGCGGCGGCCCCGGCGGGCGCCTCGCCGGAGGTCACCGACTTCCTTGGCCGCCATTGCCTGCGCTGCCACGGCGCGGAGAAGCAGAAGGCGGACCACGACTTCCGCGCCTTCCGCTTGCCGCTCACCGGTGCCGCGGCGCTGATCGAGGCCAAGGATATCATCGACCAGCTCACCCTCCGGGAGATGCCGCCCCGCGAGGAGCCGCAGCCCTCCGACGCCGAGCGCCTCGCGGTCATCCGCGCGCTGCGGGCCGGGATCGCGGCGGCGCGCGACGGCGGTGCGGCCCCGGGCGCCCGCACCGTGCTCCGCCGATTGTCCAACCGGGAATACGAGCACACGCTCGCCACCCTGTTCGGCCGCCGCGTCGACACCCTCGGGCTCACCGCCGACTTCCCCAAGGAGAAGGCCAGCGAGCGCCTCGACACCATCGGCCGTTCGCTCGTCACCTCCGGCTTCCTGCTCGACCAGTATTTCCAGGCGGCGCACCGCCTCGTGGAGCAACGGCTGGGCCGGCCGGAACCCGTCCCGCGCACCTGGCGCTTCGCGGGCAATTTCGTCCAATACGAGGAGCTCCAGGGACCGCACAAGGCCGCGTTCAACTTCCGCTATCTCAACCTGTACGAGCAGCCGAACACCGACACGCGCCAGGGCGGCTACGGTCACATCGAGGACTTCCTCCAGGGCGTGCCGTCCTCCGGCCTCTATGACATCGCGGTCCTCGCGCAGGCGCTCCACCGCGACACGCATTACGACCCGGCGATCTTCGGCATCGATCTGACGGAGCCCTTCCTGCTCGGCGTGGTGCCCGGCGACGCCACCCGCAACCACATCCATTACCCGCAGGCGATCGAGCCGCTGCTCGGCCAGGCGGTGGTGCCGGATGACGAGCCGCGGTGGCTGCGGTTCCGCGTCTGGCTGGAGCAGGGGCAGACGCCGCGGTTCATCTTCCCCAACGGGCCCCACGAGTCGCGCGCCTCCGTGCTCCAGATCAACCGCCGGTACGCGGATGATTTCCAGGGGCGCTTCGCCAAGGCCGGCGTGAGCCGCACGCACCTGCTGCGCGAGGGCAAGCTGCCGCACATCCGCATCAGCGAGATCACGATCGAGGGGCCGCTGCCCGAGCCCGGCGGCGGCGCCGAGGAGGTCGCCGTCTTCGGGCCGGAGGGTTTTCAGGCGGACCGCGCGGCGGCCCAGCTGGAGGCCTTCGCCGCGCGCGCCTACCGCCGGCCGCTCACCCCGGAGGATCGCGCCGCCCTCGGGGGCGTGCGCGCGGGCCGCCTCCGCGAGGGCGCCACGCCCCGTGCTGCCGCGCTCGATGTCATCAAGTTCATCCTCTGCTCCCCGTCCTTCCTGTATTTCGACGAGGAGACCGGAGCCGACGGTCCCCGGCTCGGGCCGCACGCCCTCGCGACCCGCCTCGCCTACGCCCTAAACGCCACGCTGCCCGACCCGGAGCTCCGCGCGGCCGCCGACTCCGGCCGCCTGACCGAGGACGCGGAACTCGCCCGGCAGGCGGCGCGGCTGCTCGCCTCCCCGGCGGCCGACGCGTTCGCCGCGGGCTTTCTCGACGGCTGGCTCAATCTCCGCGAGCTCGGCGGGATGCCGCCGCCGCGCGAGTCCGCGCGCGCCTATTACGCCGAGAACCTGCCCGAGGCGATGAAGACGGAGGCCCGCCTCTTCTTCCTCCACCTGCTCCGCGGCAACGGGCCGGTGCACGATTTCCTCGAGGCGGACTACACGTTCGCCGATAAGCGCCTCGCCCGCCTCTACCAGCTGCCGGAGCGCAACACGCTCCGCCTGGCGGACGGGTTCCAGCGCGTGAGCCTCGCCGGCAACGCCCAGCGCGGCGGCCTGCTCGGGATGGCCGGCGTGCTCACCGTGAGCGCCAACGGGGTCGAGACCTCCCCGGTCACACGCGGCGTCTGGGTTTCCGAGAACATCCTCGGCATCCGCCCGCCGCCGCCCCCCGACGTGGTGCCCGCGATCGAGCCCGACGTGAACGGCACCACGACCCTCCGCGAGCGGCTGGCGCGCCACCGCGCGGACGCGGCCTGCGCCGAATGCCACCGCAAGATCGATCCGCTCGGCTTCGCGCTCGAGAGCTTCGACCCGATCGGGCGCTGGCGCGTCGCCTATCCCAAGCCCAAGGGCAACGCGCCGGCGCCCGCGGTCGATGCCAGCGGTGAGCTCAGCTCGGGTGAGGCCTACGCGGGCTTCCCCGAGTTCCGCCGCCTGCTGGCCGCCAACCGGCGGGACGTCTTCACGCGGAACCTCGTCCGCCAGTTCCTCAGTTACGCGACCGGACGCCACCTCGAGGCGGTCGATGAGCCGGTGGTGGAACAGGTCCTCGAGGCGGTCCGCAAGGACGACCACGGGCTGCGGACGCTCGTGCTCGCCGCCGTCGCCAGCGACGTGTTCCGCTCCCGCTGATCCGTTCCGGCCGGCGCCTCAGCGCCAGACCGGCACAAGGTCCTCGCGGCGGACCCAGCCGGTCTGCCCGTTGGGGAAGGCGATCCGCCGCCAACCTAGGAAGCTCCCCTCCACCCGGGCGAGGCCGCCGGTAGTGAGCGGCGTCGTCTTCTGGGTGGTGTCGGCCTCCGTGGGGATCGAACGCAGGACGGTGGTGCGGGCCACCACCGCGGCGGCCGGATGCGCGGCGGGCCCGTAGGCGAGCGTGCCGGCCGTGGCCAGGCCCGCGCCGAGCAGCCCCAGCGCGAAGCCGGTCCACGCCACGCGACGCCACAAAGTTTTCCCACCGTGGTAGGCGAGGGTCAGGACGCCGGCGAGGCCGGCGGCCGCCAGCCACGCGGCGAGGACCGCCGCCCATTCCCAGTCGGCGGGCGAGGCGCGCCGGGCCCAGCCGCGCCAGAGGTCGGGCTGGAGGAACGGCACGAGTTCCGCGGGGGCCGTGCCGCCGCGGCCCGCGGTGTGCGCGAAGTGCCAGCGCACGGCCTCGTGGTCCGGCTGCTGGACGAACGCCGCCGCCGCGTGCGCGGACGCCTCGGGGTTCCGGTCCAGCTGTTCCAGCGCGAGCGAGAGGTTGTGCCGGGCGATCCAGTTGCCGGGTGCCTGTTCGACCCCACGCCGCCACGCCTTTTCCGCCCCCGCGAAATCGCCGCGCCGGTACAGCCCCGCGGGATCGGTCGCGGCGGTGGCGGCGGCCTCCAGCGCCGTTCCGGTGACGCCCGCCCAAAGGGCGAGGCCGGCCGCGAACGGCATCAGGTTGCGCGGCCGCAGGAGGGTCCAGGGCCGGAAACCGGGCAGACGGCGCGCGGCGAGGGCCGTCTGCGCGCGGTCGAGCCAGTCCGTGGGCAACTCCGCGCGCGGGCCGTAGAGCGCCTGGTCCGCTTCCTGCCACAGCCGCAGCCACGCCTCGGCGCCCGCGCTGCCAGGTTCTGCGGCTGCCGCCAGCG
>SYDD01000026.1 GCA_005786775.1 Opitutaceae bacterium | reverse complement strand
CGACCAGCGACAGCGGGACGGCGATGCTGGGGATAATGGTGGCGGCGAAGTTCCGCAGGAAGAGGAAGGTCACCAACACGACCAGCAAGATGGCGAAGACCAGCTCATGCTGCACCGCGCGGACCGAGGCGCGGATGCTCTGGGTGCGGTCGGAGAGGACGGCCAGCTCGGCCGCCGCCGGCAGGGTGGCGGAGAGCTGCGGGAGCAGGGCCTGCACCCGGTCGACCACCTCGATCACATTGGCGCCGGGCTGGCGCTGGATATTCACCAGCACGGCCGGGAGGCGGTCGGCCCAAGCGCCGAGCCGGCGGTCCTCGGCGGCGTTCTCGATCCGCGCGACGTCGCCCAGCCGGAGCGGCGCGCCGTCGCGCCACGCGATGATCAGGTTGCGGAACTCCTCCACCGACCGCAGCTGGTCGTTGGCGTCCATCAGGATAGTGCGCGTGGGGCCGTCGAAGCTGCCCTTCGGCTGGTTGACGCTCGCGGCCGCGATGGCGGCGCGGACATCGCTGAGGTTGAGCCCGCGCTGGGCGAGCTCGCCGGGGTACACCTGCACGCGGATCGCGGGGCGCTGGCCGCCGGCGAGGCTGACCATCCCGACGCCCGGGATCTGGGCGAGCTTCTGCGCGATGCGGGTGTCCACCAGGTCGTGCACCTGGGGCAGCGGCAGGCTGGCCGAGGTGACGGCTAGGGTCATAATCGGGGTGTCGGCCGGGTTGACCGTGCGGTAGATGGGCGGCGCGGGGAGGTCGTTGGGGAGCAGGGTGTTCGCCGCGTGGATGGCGGCCTGCACCTCCTGCTCGGCCACGCCGAGGGAAACCTCGAGCGAGAACTGGAGGGTGATCACCGAGGCGCCGCTCGAGCTAGTCGAGGACATCTGGTTCAGCCCGGGGATCTGCCCGAGCCGCCGCTCCAGGGGGGCGGTGATGGCGCTGGCGGTTACCGCGGGGCTGGCGCCCGGGTAAAAGGTGAAAATCTGGATGGTCGGGACATCAACCTGCGGCAGCGCGGCGACCGGCAGCAGCCGGTACGCGAGGATACCGGACAGGAAGAGCGCGACCATCAGCAGGCTGGTCGCCACCGGACGGAGGATGAAGGGCCGGGAGGGGCTCATGCGGCCTTCTTGCGCGCGCCCTCGGACTTGTCGCCCTGGCCCCCCTTGTCCCCTTTCCCGCCCTTGCCGCCCGCATCACCCTTGTCGCCTTTTCCTCCCTTGCCTCCCTTGCCGCCCTTACCCCCCTGGTCGCCCTTCCCCGCCGGCGGGGGCGTGACGGTGCCGTCGGCCGCGACGATGGTCACGGGGCGACCCTCACGCAGCCGGTCGATGCCCTCCAGCACCACTCGCTCGCCGCCGGACAAGCCCTGCAGGACGGCCTGCACGCCCTCCTCCGCGGGCCCTAGGACCACATCGCGGACCGCGGCCAGGCCATCCTCGGTGACCAGATAAACGTAGGTGCCGCGGGAACCGTACTGGATGGCGGCGACCGGGACGACCACGGCATCCTTGAAGGTCCGCACGCGGAGGCGGACATTGACGAACTGGTTCGGGAAGAGCTTCTCGTCCTCGTTCGGGAACTCGGCTTTCAGGCGCAAGGTCCCGGTGGCGAGGTCGATCTGGTTGTCCACGGTGTTGAGCACGCCGGCGGCGAGGCGCTGCTGCTCGGCCCGATCCCAGGCCTCGACGGGCAGGCCCTCGCCAGCGCGCAGCGGCTCGAGGACCTTCGGCAAGTCCTGTTCCGGCACGGTGAAGAGGACATTGATGGGCCGCGTCTGGGTGATGACGACCATCCCGCCGGCGTCGCCCGGACGGATGAGGTTGCCGGCGTCGACCTGGCGCAGGCCGAGGCGGCCCGCGATCGGGGCCTCGATCCGGGTGTAGGCGAGCTGGCGGCGGGCATCGTCGACATTGGCCTGGTCGGCCGCGACCGCGCCCTCGCGGTCGGCCACGAGGGCCTGGGCGGCCTCCAGCTGCTGCTGGGACATCAGGGTCTGGGCGTGCAGCTGGCGGACGCGCTCGAGGTCGGCCTTGGCGGTCAGCAGCTGGGCGCGGTTCTGCCGCAGGCGGGCCTCCGTCTGGGCCAATCGAATCTCGTACGGCAGGGGGTCAATCTCGGCCAGCAGCTGGCCGGCAGTAACCTGTTGTCCCTCCTGAAAATGGACCTTGAGCAACTGGCCCTCGACCCGGCTCCGGACCGTGACCGTGTTGCGGGGCGTGACCGTCCCGATCGCGCGGAGGTGGACCGCAAGGTCGCGGCGCTGCACGGGCTCGACCCGCACGGGCGTGGCGGTCGAACCGCTGCGGGAGCGGAAGGACATCCGGGCGGCCCCGGCCGCGGACGGATCCGTGCGGATTCCAAAGTACCAGACTCCGGCGGCGAAGATGAGGGCGACGGCGCCGTACAGCAACCAGGGACGGCGGGGGGAAGGGGCGGAGGACATGCGGAGGGAAGAGTCGCTGGGCGCGAACGCGACCCCAGCGGGGCGCCAGACGACCACGGAGCCGCCGCCGTTGCTAGAAATTTCGCGGGGGAACTCAGGCCGCCCGCCCCGGGCGAAGGCAACTGGAGCTTTACTTGCCCCGACGGCGCGGCCGAAGCTACCCCAATGCCGCCCCTCACCCCGGCGCCCGCTCGCATCGTCCTCGCCGAGGATGATCCCGATGTGAGCGCGACCACGATCGACCTGCTCACCTTGGGCGGTCACAGCGTGGCGGCGTTCGCGAGTGGGCAGGAGGCGCTCGACCACCTCGCCCGCCACGACGCGGACCTGCTGCTGACCGATATGATCATGCCCGGCGGCGACGGCCCCTGGCTCCTCCACCAAGTGCGCGCGGCGGCGGGGCTCGGCCACCTGCCCGTGCTCGTCGTGTCGGCCCGCGCAGATGAGAGCCAAGTCGCCGAAGGCCTGCGCAACGGGGCGGACGCCTACCTAACGAAACCCTTCGATCCGGAGCGCCTGCTGGAGTCGGTAGCCTACTGGGTGGAACAGGGACGGGCCCGGCGCGGCGCCCGCCGGGCCTGAACGCGCCGCCCCGCCGATGAGCGCACCGAAGACCGAGCGTTGTCCGGGGGGGCGCGATCTGCTGCTAACGGCGGCGCTCTGCGGCCTCGCCGCCTCCGCCGACTGGTTCGCCCCGGGCGTGTTTTTCGGGCATTCGCTCGTCCTCGGGATGGTGTTCTACCTGGTCGGGGTCCGGCTCGTGGGTCCGTACGCCGCCCTCGCCGTGTTGGCCGCGGGCACGGCCACGCTCACTGCGAAATGGCATCAGCCCTTCTCCGCCCTGTTGATCGCCCTCGAGGGCCTCGCCGTGGCGGGCGCGTGGCGT
>SYDD01000188.1 GCA_005786775.1 Opitutaceae bacterium | reverse complement strand
GAGCCTGCGCCTGGCCGTCTGCCTGCTCGTCCTCGCGGCCGTGGTGCCGCTGTTGCCGGGCCGGGACTGGCCCGCGCCGGCGGCCGCACTGGTGAATGCGGCGGAGGAATTCCCGCGCCCCGCCGCGACCTGGCTGGAGGCGCAGGTGGAGTTGGCGCGGCGCGGCTTCTCCGGCGGTCCCATCGATGGGCTGCCCGGCCCGCAGTCCACTGCCGCGCTGCGCGCCTTCCAGCGGCGCGAGGGGCTGCCGGAGACCGGCGCGCTCGACGCGGCGACACAGACTTCACTCCAACTTGAGGCGCCGGCCCTCACCTGGGCCTCGCTCGCCCCGGAGGATCTCGCCGCGTTGAGGCCGGTTCCCGAGGGCTGGACCGCCAAGGCGGAGGCGCCCGGCCTGCCCCACGCCTCGGCCCTCGAGTTGGCCGCCGAGCGCTTCCGGGCCGGGGAGCGTTTCCTGCGGCGGCTCAACCCGGGGCTCGACTGGGCGGCGCTGGGCCCGGAGACGCTCTTCGTCGCGCCCGCGGCCGAGTTTGTGCCCCGCCCTGGGGTTGCCACCCGTCTGGTGATCTGGCTCGCCGCCCGCGAGCTGCAGGCCGTGGATGCGGCGGACCGGGTGATCGCGCACTTTCCGGTGAGCATCGCCCGCCGCGTCGACAAGCGGCCGGTCGGCGATTTGGCCGTGCGGGTGGTCGTGACGGATCCGGATTACACCTTTGATCCCGCGCTCTTTCCCGACACGCCGGAGGCGCGCGAGGCGCCGTCCCGCCGGCTGATCTTGCCGCCCGGTCCGAACAACCCGGTCGGCGTGGCTTGGATCGGGTTGGACCGTGCCGGCTACGGCATCCACGGAACGCCCGAGCCCGCGAACGTGGGCCGCACGGAGTCGCTCGGCTGCTTCCGGCTCGCGAACTGGGACGCGCGCACGCTCCTCGGCCTCGCGTGGGTCGGTCTGCCTGTCCGCGTCGAGCCGTGATTCGCGCCGGGCGGGGGCTTGACGCGGTGGCGTGACGGGTGAGGCTCGGCGCAACCCCTCCGCGCATTGCCTCCCTCGCCCCTTCTTCCCCGTCGCGCCTTCCTCCGCGGCTCCGCCCTCGCCGGCGCCGCCGTCGCTTTTCCCGCCGTGGTCCGCGCCGCGGCCCCCAATTCTTCCGTCCAGGTGGCTGTCGTCGGGGTCAGCGGCCGCGGTTACTCCAACCTGCACTCGGCCGCCTCGCACCCGTCCCTGCGCTACGTCGGATTTTGTGATGTGGACCAGGCCTCCTTTGCGCGGGCGGACGCGGACCACCCGGGCACGCGGCATTGGACGGATTACCGCGACCTCCTGCGCGATCTCGGTGACCAGCTGGATGCGGTGATCGTCGCCACGCCCGACCACATGCACGCTCCGGTCGCGGTCGCGGCCATGCGGCTCGGCAAGCACGTCTATTGCGAGAAACCGCTCGCGCACACGGCCTGGGAGTGCCGGCAGTTGCGGCTGTGGGCGGAGAAGAAGGGCGTCGTGACCCAGATGGGGAACCAGATCCATTCCTCGGTCGAATACCGCCTGGCCACCCGCCTACTGCGCGAGGGGGCGATCGGCAAGGTCAAGGAGGTGCACTCCTGGGTCGGCGTCGCGGGCAATGAGCGCACCTGCCTGCTCGAGCCGCCTGGGGAGACGGCACCCGTGCCCGCCGGGCTCGATTGGGACCGCTGGCTCGGCGCGGCGCCGGCCCGCCCGTTCGCGCCCGGGATCTACCATCCGTTCGCGTGGCGCGACTGGCAGGACTTCGGCGGCGGCGCCCTCGGCGACTTCGGCTGCCACATCCTGGACCCGGTGTTCACCGGGCTTGGCCTCACCGCGCCGTCCTCGGTCATCGCGGAGAATACGGGGGTCAACCGCCACATCTGGCCCACCAGCCAGACAATCCGGTATGTGTTTCCGGGCACCGAGTTCACCGCCGGTCCGACGCTGCCGGTCACGTGGACCGACGGGGGTTTGCGGCCCGAGCGGAAACTCGCGCAGGTCCCGGCCAGCCTGGAACTGCCCCGCAGCGGATCCCTCTTCATCGGCGAGAAGGGCAATATGGTGCTGCCCCATGTTGGCGGTCCGCGGCTTTACCCGGAGGATAACTTCCGCGGCTTCTCCTACCCGAAGGACGTCAAGGCGGTGCATCACCACCACAGCTGGATCGACGCCATCCGCTCCGGCGGGCGCACCAGCGGGGGCTTCCACTACGCCGCGTTCCTCGCGGAGACGGTGCAGCTCGGCAACATCGCGACGCGGCTGTCGCGCCGGCAAACCATCACGCGGGGCAACCGCAAGACCGACGTCAAGGCGGGCACCCTCCACTGGGACAGCGCCGCGTTCCGCTTCCGGGACCAGCCGGCGGCGGACGCCCTGCTGACCAAGGCGTACCGGCCGGGCTGGGAAGTTCCTGCCGCCTGAGCCCGGCCGGCGCCCTCAGCGCAGGCCGGCGATGCCCGTGGGTAGCGCCATCACGGCGCGGACTTCGGCGGGCGTGAGTTCGCGGTTAAAGACCGCGAGGTCGTCGAAGTCCCCGACGTAGGCCGCGGCGAGGACCAGACGCACCTGCGCCGGATCCCAGCCGAGGTCCAGTTGCCAGCCCGTGATCGCGCCCTGCGGCTCGCCGTCGAGGTAGAGCCGGCCGGAGCCCGCCTTGCCCTCGTTGAGCCGGTCCCAGGTGAAGACGACGTGCGTCCAACGCGTCCGCGCGAACGGCGCCCTCGCCACCTGCACCATCGGGCGCTGCGCGTCGGTGAGCTTCGCCCAGTCCACGTTCTGCGGGTTCCACAATTCGAGCCGCGGGCGGATCGCGTAGCGGAACAGCCGCGGCGTCTCATCCTTCGACCATTCCAGAAACATAAACCCCCGCTTGCTGTCGCCGCCGACGATCTGCACCGGGTCGCAGTAGCCGGGCTCAAGGTCCTCGTCGGGCGAGATCCGCAGCCAGACCGAGACGCTGCCGCCCCAGCTGCCCGCCCGGTAGTCGAGCACGCCCTGCTGGTGGTAGTAGGGCCGCACGGGGTTCTTGCGAGTGACCCGCAGCGCGCCGCCGAAACGTCCGGCGCCGGGCGCCAGCCGGATGTGCTCGCCGGGTCCCGGAGGCGTGTCCTTTGGGCCTCCCGAGAAATGGAGCTTGGGGTCGCCGCGCGAAAAGTCGGCGTCGAAGCCGCGGTCGAAGGACGCGTGATGGGTGAGGGCGGAGCGCAGCGCGCCGGGCTCGGCGGCGAGGGCGGGGGGCAGGAGGACGAGTGTGAGGGGGAGCAGGAAACGCATCGGGGAGGGTATCGGGGGGAGGCTGGCGTCCGGAGGCGTCGCCGCAAGCCGGATGCGCGTTTGCCTTCGCCGCCCGGTGTCGCACCGTCGGCCCTGATGCGCCCAACCCCGCTGCCGTTCCTCCTGCTTGCCCTAGGGTCCGCTTCCGTCCTGCCCGGTGCGACGCCGGCTGCTCCAGCAACGGCGGTGCGACTCGCGGAGGTGGTGGTCACGCCCAGCCGCTTCGGGGTCGCTGACCAGGCCGTGGGCTCCGCGGCCGCGATGACTGGACGCCAGCTCGAAACGCTGCCGCAGGTCGGGCAGGACCTGTACCGCTCCATCGCCCGCCTGCCCGGGTTGGCCGCCGACGACATCTCCGCCCAGTTCTGGGTGCGCGGCGCGCCGCAGTCCGAGGTGCGCGGCCGGCTGGACGGCCTCGACCTGATCGAGCCCTTCCATCTCAAGGACGTCGGTGGCGCGCTCTCCATTGTTGATCCCGCCGTGATCGGCTGGCTGGAGCTCGCCACGGGCGGCTTTGGCGCGGAGCACGGGGACCGGCTCGCCGGCGTGCTGACCCTCGAGACCCGGAGCGAGGCGCGGACGCGTTCCGCGGTCGACCTGAGCCTCACCGGCCTCGGCCTGCGACGCGAAGGAATCCTGCCAGGGGGCGCCCGCTACCTCGTCTCGGGGCGGCGCGGCTACCCCGACGTGGCGTTGCAGGCAGCGGGCCGGGACGACGACGTGTCGCCCCGCTATTTTGATGGTCTGGCCAAGGTCGAGTTGGTCCCGGCGTCGGGACACACCTTGTCGTTCCACGCTCTGCACGCGGGAGATGACCTGCGGTACGCGCGGACGGATTCGCCGTCGTTGCGCAGCGGCTACGACTCGACCAGCACGTGGGCGCGGTGGCGGGTGCGGGAGCGCGCCGGTTGGAACGGGGAAACCGTCGCCGCGTGGTCCGCGCTCTCTTGGAACCGGACCGGCTCCGGCCGGCTGGATGGGTTTCCCTTCAGCCTGCGGGATCGACGGCGGTTGGACACGGCGCACCTGCGCTCGGAGTGGGCGCGCGCGGTCGGCGAGGGCTGGCTCTGGCGGGCGGGCGGGGAGGTGCGTCG
>SYDD01000187.1 GCA_005786775.1 Opitutaceae bacterium | reverse complement strand
GCCCGCGGGCTGGGAAACCCCGCTGCACCGCGGAATCCACTTCTGGGAAACGCCCGGACCGGAAAACGAAGAAGGAGCCGGAAGACCGGCTCCTTCGATGCCCGGACAAGCCGGGAGGAAAAGGGGCGCGAGGCGCCCGCTCAGCGGGAAACCGACACCGGAGTTTGCTCCGGCCCGTACTTCACCACGATCTCCGTGTCCGCGCGCTTGACCGTGGTGGGCCAAGTCTCTCCGGAACGGCTAGTGTTCAACGTCTTGACGTACTCCGACTTCAACGTCGCGACCGGAACCTCGGCGACGCCGCCATTCTCCAGAAAGTACTGGTCGGCGGCCGCGGAGAGCTGGCGCAGGTCATTGAGGATGGTCTTCTCGGTCGCGGTTTGACGGACCTTATTGAAGGCCGGAATCGCCATCGCGGCCAGAAGGCCAATGATGACGACAACGATCATGATCTCAACGAGGGTGAAACCCTTACGGGCGTGCTGACTGATCTTGTTCATGGTGGCGGGAACGGGTGAGCGAACTTTTGGTGGTGAAGCTCAGAACGAGCGACCGAACGAACCTAGTCTTAACGCAAAATTCTGGCAAGGACGATTGCCGCGGACTTCTACGCAGCGAGGAGTAGGGATACTACGTATTCACGCTCGCGCCGTCGCCGGGGCGCCGTTTGCTCCCGAGCATGAACCCCGAAGGCGATCCGAAATCCCCGCTCGTTCACCGTGGCGCCCGCCACCTGCGGACCCAACTCGACGCCGTGCCGCCCATCCCCTGCCCCTGCGGCTCCGCGCGCCGCGGGTTCGCTGTGCCTGGCAATGACCTCGCGACAATCCACCTGGTGGACATCTCGATCGACGCCCGCACCCATTACCATCGGCGGATGACCGAGATCTACCTAGTGCTCGAGGGCGAAGGCTTCATCGAGCTCGACGGGGAACGGGTGCCCGCCCGACCTATGTTGTCGGTCATGATCCAGCCTGGCTGCCGCCACCGGCTGGTGGGGCGCTTCCGCATCGTCAACGTCGCCATTCCCGCCTTCGATCCGGCTGACGAATGGTTCGACTGACGCAGCCGCGCCGGATGGCCTAGTCCGCGCGCACCGGGTTGACGGCGGCGCCGGCGTTCGCGGGAGTACGGGGCGTCGCGCCGCCCTCCAGCGTGCGGATCGCTCCCGCGCGCACGCTGCCGATCACCTCGGCGTTCTGAGGCACCTCGATCTTGGTCTCTAGTTTGGTGTCCCGGCCAATGTGGTCGGCGGCGACCGCCGCGAGCAGCGGCATCGCAGTCTCCATCCGTCCTGAAACGCCAAGTACCGCCACCCGGACGTCCCAGAGCTCGGGGCCGGTCCCCTTATCTATCCCGCGGGAGGCGTTGGCGCGGGCAGCCAGCTGCAGGAAGGTCTCCCTCGAGCCGGCATCAACCCGGGGCGTGGCTGCCACCCCGAAACCCACTTCTATGAATAGATCGGGAGGCACGCCTGAGGGGGCCTCAAACATCCCTTTGCCGGCGAGCGCGGCGTCGACACACGCCTTAATCACTTCCACCTGCGCCTGCTGGCTCGTGACCGTAGACTTGCGCGCGAGCAGTCGGTACGACTTGCCGCCGGCCGGCACGGGAAGGCCGGGCGCCGCGATGGCGTCGACCAGCACCCGGAACTTGGGGGTGAAGACGTTATTGCAGCCCGCGAGCAGCAGCAGCAGCCCAAGCGGCCCTGCCGACCACCAGGAAAGGGCGAAGCGCGTGCTCATCGGGGCAATTGCTTAACGCGGATCGGCCGCGGTGCAACTCACGGCGCCGGTCAATCCAGCCGCACTCGCGCGCGGTAGAAGGCCTCACAGCGAGCGTGGATCGCGGGGGCCGATTCCAGTGCAAGCACCTCCTCCGCAAGCGCTCGCGCGTCGCTCATCCGCATGGCCCGGATCAGGTATTTCACGGAAGGGATCCACGCCGGCGACATACTCAGCGAGTCGACGCCGAGGCCAAGCAGCAGGGGCGCGTAAATCGGGTCGCCCGCCATTTCCCCGCAGACGCCCACCGGAATACCGGCGCGCCGGGCCTCGGTCACGATCTGGCGCAGCGAGCGCAGGACCGCCGGGTGGGTGGGCTCGTAAAGGTGGGCGATGCGGTCGTTCCCGCGGTCGATCGCGAGGGTGTACTGGATCAGGTCGTTGGTCCCGATGCTAAAGAAACGACATTGGCGCGCGAGCAGGTCCGCAATCAGCGCGGCGCTCGGGATCTCGATCATCGTGCCCACCTCCACTCGCGCGTCGTGGGGGATACCCGCGGCGCGCAACTCCTCCCGGCACTCTGCGAGCAGCGCATTGGCCCGTGCCAGCTCGTCCACCCCGCTGATCATCGGGTACATCATGCGCACTCGTCCATGGGCGCTCGCCCGGAGGATGGCCCGCAGCTGGATCTTGAATACCGCCGCGTGCTCAAGGCACCAGCGGATGGCCCGGAAGCCCATGAACGGGTTCGATTCCCGCGGGAAAAGGTCGGTCTGGCCGGTCATCGGCTTGTCGCCGCCGAGATCCAAGGTGCGGATCACCACCGGCCGTGGCGCCACGGCCTCCACCACCGCGCGGTAATCCCGATACTGTTCCTCCTCGGTCGGCAGATGGCCCGCGTTGAGATAAAGAAACTCGGTGCGGTACAGGCCCACGCCCTCCGCGCCGTGCTCCGCCACCAGCTTTGTCTCGTCCGCCTTCTCGATGTTGGCCTGCAGCGTCACCGCCACCCCGTCAAGGGTCACGGCCGGCAGGTGGCTGACCTCGCGCAGGAGGGCCTCGAACGACTTCTTGCGCTCCTGGATCTTCCCGTAGCGGAAGAGCGTCGCCTCGGAAGGATTGACGATGACGAGGCCGTCGTAGCCGTCGATGATCGCCCAGTCGCCGTCGCTGACCCGTCGGGTGAGGTCGCGGAGCCCGACCACCGCGGGAATCTTCATCGACCGGGCCACGATGACCGCATGACTGGTCTTGCTGCCGGAATCCGTCACCAGCGCCAAGGCCGAGGAACGATCGAGCGAGGCGGAGGCCGAGGGCGAGATGTCGACGGCCACCACGATACGCTCGCCGGCGAGGCGCTTGAGCGAATTTTCTGTCTGGCCCAGGAGGTTCTGGAGGACGCGCTGCGCCACGTCGCGCAGGTCGACCGCGCGTTCGCGGAGATACTCGTCGTCGATTTCTTCGAACGCTTGGATGTAGCGGGCGGAGACGCGCCGGAAGCAACCCTCGATATTGCGGCCGGACTCCTCAAATTCGCGCACCGTCTCGCCGATGAGCGCCTCGTCCTCAAGCACCAGCAGGTGGGCGTCAAAAATTGCGGCTTCCTCCGGCCCGAGGTTGCGCTCCACCTCGGACTTGATGCGCGCGATCTGCTGGCGGGTTGCGACCAGCGCGCGGTCGAAGCGCGCCACCTCGTCGATGCGCCGCTCCGTCTCGACCTGATAGTCGGGGACCTCGAGTTCG
>SYDD01000186.1 GCA_005786775.1 Opitutaceae bacterium | reverse complement strand
GCGAGCGGCGAGCCGTCGGGGAAGACGGCGGTGGGCAGGAGTCCCCCGCCCTTCTCGCCCGCATTCTTCACGTTGAGCTGGAAGTTGGCGCGGACGCGGTCGGCGAAGAGCCGCGTGCGGTAGGCCACAAACAGGTCCACCTGCGTCTCCGCGGGCGTGTAGACCGGCTTCGAGGGATCTAGGGCCGTGATCATCGCGGGCAGGCGCTGCACCCCGAGGAAGCCAATTGCCTTGCGATCGATCCAGCGCACGGCGCCGCCGACGGTCGTGTTACGGAGGACGCGCTGCTCGGTGAAGCCGGAGAGGTTATAGCGGGTGCTGAAGCGGAAATTGTACTTCGCCATCTGCGGCCGGGGCCGGCCCTCGAGCTGGCGGTAGACCGCCAGCGGGCCCTCGACGAAGGTGGTGTAGTTGGTCGCCGCCGAATTGGTGCCGTCGTAGCCGTAAGCCGTGTAGGCGGAGCCGGCGATGGTGCGCCAGCGCAGGTTGCGGCCGGGGCGCGCCGGATCCGGGAAGCGCGGGTCCTCGACCGTTTCCCAGACCGGCAGGCGCGTCGCGATCCAGTCCTCGATCGTCGAGCCCGCGTTCTGGTTGATTGCCACCGTGCGCGTGGCGGAGCCGCTGACCGTCCAGGCGCGCGAGAGGTTCACGTTCACCTCCAGCTCGTCGCCTTTCGCGACGTAGTCCTGGATCGCCGCGAGCCGGCCGTTGGTGATGGCGCTCTCGAGGCCGTCGATCTGCTCCTGCGAGAGCTTCATCGTGCGGGCGACCTCGGCCTTCACCTGCGCCTCGGTGAAGTTGGGGTTGAGCTCGCGGACCCAGTCGGTGGCGCGGTCCTGCAGCGCCCAGCGGTCGGCGGCGTTGAGGCCGTCGGCGCGCAGCACGCGCTGGGCGATCGTGCTGATGTCGCCGTTGCGCAGGTTGATCTGGTCCGTCCGGTAACGGGTGAACCGGAGGCTCACCTTGCCGTCGAGCAACGAGAGCCAGAAGCCGTAGTCGCGGCTCGTGCCCGTCTGGTTGGGCAGCGGACGGAGGAACAGGTCCACGGCGGGCCCCTGGGGGATGAAGCTCTCAGACTGGTTGTAGAAGGGGCTGAAGCTCGCGAGCGTGCCGGCGAGGGCGGCGCCGAGCCCCGTGCCCCCGGCGGCGGCGGGCCGCAGGAACGGGACGTCGCGGAACGGCCGCAGCACGTAGGACGCGGTGCGCGTGCGCCCCTCGGCGAGGCGCCAGGTGGAGCCGTCGGTGTAGCCCGAGGAGGCGGCGTAGTCGAAGCCGAGGAGGTCCGGCGTGAGGCGGGCGAAGACCTTGTTGCGGTCGCTGACCGCGTCGGACCGCTGGCCGAAGGTGGTGACGAGCCGGCCGCCGAGGAACGTGCTCTGCACGACGACGCCGGAGGTCTTCACGATGGTCTGCCGGCCGGCGCTGGAGCCGTCGGGCGCCGGGGTGTAGCCGACCACGACGGGGTCGGCGCGGAAGGCGCCGGTGTTACCCCAGACGAACGGGATCGTCGCGCCCTCGGGGAAGCGCGCGGGCGCGTACTGCACGCCGCCGCCCGGGGCGGAGCCGACGTAGTACTGCTCATAGATCCGCATATGGTTCGCGCTGGCCGGGTAGGCGTTGCCGCCGTTGGTGCGGTTGCCCAGCGGGATGCCGGCGCGGAACTGATCGAGCAGCCAGGCGTGGTTGCCGGACTTCGGCGTGCGCCGCCAAGCGTACTGGGCGTCGCGCTGGTCCTTGTACTCGTGGTAACCGAGGAGCTGCTGGGTGCCGAGCCAGCGCGTCCAGCCCTTGTCGCCCGCGAAATCGAGGCGGTACGCGAGCTGGGCGCGCACGGTCTCCCAGAGCTGCGGGCGCTCGCGCAGGTAGGGCTCCTTGCTGCGCAGGTAGGGCCGGCCGAAGTAGGGATTGGGCGAGCCATCGAGGTTGCGCGTGTTGGGGTCGGCGTAGATCTCGCCGTTGACGCCGTTCACGCTCGCGGGCCCGAGCGGCAGGTCCTGGATCTGCCGGGCATCCTCGAGCAGGTACGTGGCCTGCGCGGCGAGCGTGTGGCGCGGCGTGCGCAGGAAGACCTGGTCGAGCTGCGCGAGGTAGGTGTCGACGTTGTCCCACTGCTTGTTGGCCGCCATCAGGTTCACGCTCTCCCAGTCGTAGAGGGACTTGTCCGCGAGCGCCGCGTAGGAGGCGAAGAGCGGCTGGGCGGCGCCGTAGGAATTCACGGCCGAGGTGGAGACGAAGCGGATGTTGTTGCTCACCCCGGTGAGCGGCGTGGTGGTCGAGGTGACGGTCGGGGTGGAGAAATACAGCGGGTCGCCGGCGCCGCCCACGCGCAGGAGCGACCGGCCCTCGGTGGGGCTGTTGTTGAAGTACGTCGGCAGCGTGGTGATCGGGGTGGCGCCGCCCGCGACCAGGGTGGAGCCGGTGCCCTGGCCGTAGGTGACGCCGTTGAGGGTGATGAGGCGGGTGACCGGGTCCCACGCCGGCTTCCCGGCGGCGAGCCAGGCCGTGATGTTGTCACGTGGCGTCGAGAAATTGGGGCGCGTGCCGGCGTTGCGGTAATTGTACCAGGAGAGCGCGAGCGTGGTGGAGGCGAAGGGCTGCGCCTTCACCTGGAGGCTGACGCGGCGGGCGTCTTCGCCGGAGGGGCGGCGCACAAAGCCGGTGTGCTGGTGAGCGACGCTGCCGCGCACGGCGAGGCGGTTTCGGAGCAGCACGCGGTTGACGTCGAGCGAGCCGCGCCAGCCGTCGTAGCTATCGACCCGGGCCTCGGCGCGGGCAAAGTCACGGCTAACGTTGGCGGTGGAGGGCACCTGATTGACGGTCCCGGCAGAGTTGCCGAGACCAAAGATGTTGGCGTTAGGCCCGCGGCTAAGCTCGATCGAGTCGAGCCAGAGGCGGTCGACCGGTACCCGACCGGTCATCGCGATGTTGTTGAACGCGATGTTCGCGTTGCCCAAACCACGCACGCGGTTCGCGTTGTTCGGGTCGAAGGTGACGTTGTCAGTGACGGCACCGGTACGGTCGACCACGAAGTCGGAGTACGTGCCCGTGCCCTCGGTGCTGGCCATATGGTCGAAGACGTCGTTGATGTTGAGCATCGCGAAGTCGTTCATCTGCTCTTTCGTCATGACCGTGATGGACTGGCCGAGGTCCTCGATCTTCGAGTTCAGCCGGGTGCCAGACATAGTATTGCTCTGGAAGTAGCCGGCGGCGTCGGCGACGACCTCGAAGGGCGAGAGGGCGACGGTTTCCCCTGGGGGGGCGGCGGCCGCGCGCTGGGCGGCGATTTCCTCCGGGTCGAGCCGGCCGTTGCGGTTGGCGTCCCAGCGGGCGAGTTCAGCCGGGCTGGGCACGGGCGCGACTTGGGCACGGAGGGCAGGCGCGGCGGCGGCGAACGCGGCGAGGAGAACGGCCGCCGCGAGGCCGGAACGGGGGAACAGGCGGGCGGGCAGGGGGTGCATGAGGAGTCAGGATTGCAACGGCGTGGGGCGGCAGCGGGGTGCGGCCGTCGGGCCTCCTCTGTGGGCGAGCGGGCACTGAGCGTCAAAGCCTCGTTGGTCTGCGCCGGAGGCGGACAGTCCGACGCGGACGCGCGACTGCCGGCTCGTCAGCGGCGGGGCCCGGCACCAAGTTCGCCGGGCCCAAACGGGAACGACAATGCCGCCCCCGCCCGCCCCTCTCCCCAAACCCGCTGGCGCGCGGCCCCGCGATGGGACGTGGCCGTGGCCGCAGCTGGGCGCGCTGCTACTGGCGGCCACCCTGCTCGCCTACCTGCCGTCGCTGGGCGGCGAATTCCTGTGGGACGACGAGGGCCACGTCACGCGGCCGGAGCTGCGCTCGTGGGCCGGGTTGGGGCGGATCTGGACCGAGGTGGGCGCGACGCAGCAGTACTACCCGCTGCTGCACTCGGCGTTCTGGGTGCAGCACCGGCTCTGGGGTGATGCCACCGTCGGCTATCGTCTGAGCAACGTGCTCTGGCACGCGCTCTCGGCCCTCCTGCTGGCGGCGGTGCTGCGCCGGCTCGCGGTGCCTGGGGCGGTGCTGGCGGCCCTCGCCTTCGCGCTCCATCCGGTGGCGGTCGAATCGGTGGCGTGGATCGCGGAGCAGAAGAACACTCTCTCCACCCTGTTCTATCTTGGCGCAGCGTTGCTTTGGCTGCGCTTCGACGCCACGCGACGGCCAGTCGCCTATGCGGGGGCGACGGCCCTGTTCGTCGCGGCGTTGCTCACCAAGACCGTCACCGCGACGCTCCCGGCGGCGCTGCTGGTGATCGCGTGGTGGCGGCGTGGGAGCCTCGGCTGGCGCGGGGACGTGGCGCCGTTGCTGCCCTGGTTCGCGCTGGGCATCGGGGCCGGGCTGGGCACCGCGTGGCTAGAGACCCACCAGATCGGCGCGGCGGCGGGGGAGCTCGCGGGGCCCGCGGCCCGCGTGGTGCTGGCGGGGCGGATCGTCTGGTTCTACCTCGGCCAGGTGCTCTGGCCGGCCGATCTGGCGTTCTTCTACCCGCGCTGGACGATCGATCCCGGGGTCGCCTGGCAGTGGCTGTTCCCGGTCGCGGCCCTCGCGGTGCTCGCCGGGCTTTTCCTGCGGCGGGCGCGGGGTCGCGGCGCCCTCGCGGCGGCGCTGCTGTGGGGCGGGACTCTCTTCCCGGCACTGGGTTTTTTCGACGTCTACCCCTTCGTCTTCTCGTACGTCGCGGATCACTTCCAATACCTGGCGCTGCCCGCCCTGCTCACCTTCCTTGCCGCGGCCGCGACCAGGCTCTGGACGGACCGCGGCTGGTCTCCCGGGGCGGGTCGGGTCGCCGCCGCGGGCGTGCTCGCGGCGCTCGCCATCCTGACCTGGCGGCAGGCGGGCGATTACCGGAACGAGGTCGCGCTGTACGAGGCGACCTTGGCGCGCAATCCGGACAGTTGGGCGGCTCACCTCAACCTCGGCACCCACCTCGTGGACACGGGCCGCCCCGCCGACGGCCTCCCGCACCTGCAACGGGCGCACGCTCTGCGGCCCGGCACCCCGGAGGTCCTCAACAGCCTGGCCGACGCGCTCCAGCGGGTGGGTCGACCGCGGGACGCCCTCCCCCTCGTCGACGAGGCCCTGCGCCGGCAACCGCGCTTCGCGGCGGCCCACAACACCCGGGGCGCGACCCTGATGACCCTCGGGCGCGCGGACGAGGGCGTCGCGGCCTTCCGCCGGGCACTGGAAATGCAGCCGGGGCTCGTGCCCGCCCGGGTGAACCTCGGCTGGGCGCTCGCCAACGGCGGCCGGCTCGAGGAGGCGCTGAGGGAGTTCGCCGCGGCGCGGCGCGAGGCACCCGGCGCGCCAGCACCCGAATTCAAGTGGGGCCTCGCCCTCGCGAGCCACGGGCGCGTACGGGAGGCCCTGCCCCACCTAGCGCGCGCCGTCGAACTGGCGCCGGCGGATCCCGAGTTGCGGGCCACCCTCGGCCGCGCGCTCGCGGAAGCCGGTCGCGCCGCCGAGGCCCGGCCCCACCTCGAGGAGGCCCTGCGCCGCGCTCCCGGGCATCCCGGGGCCCGCGAGGTGCTGGATCGCCTCGGGCGATGAGCGTCCGTCTCCCGAATTGCGTTCCGGCCCGCCGCCGTGCTCCCTCCCGGAACGCCCACCCCGCCTCCTTACTCCTTCCGACCATGCCGCGCCCCGCCCACCTCCCGCACCTGCTTCCCCTCGTCCTGCTCGGCGCGCTCCTCGGCGCCCCGCTGTCCGCGGCCGCGCCGGCCGCCGCCACCGGCACCGTCGCCGGCCGCGTGCTCAACGTCGGCACCGGGCAGTACCTGAACAACGCCCGGGTCGCCGTCCGCGGCGCCAGCGCGACCGCCTTTACCGACAAGGACGGCAGTTACCGGCTCGCGGAACTGCCGGCCGGTCCCGCCACCCTCGAGGTCTTCTTCACCGGCCTCGATCCCGCGACGGCCCAGGTGCTCGTGCCCGCCGGCGGCGCCGTGCAGCAGGATTTCAACCTCACCTCCGTCGCCCGCTACGGCCAGCAGGGGGACGCCACCGTGCGCCTCGACGCGTTCGTGGTCGCCCAGCAGCGCGAGACCGACGCCCAGGCGATCGCCACCAACGAGCAGCGGTTCGCCCCGAACATCAAGAACGTGCTCTCGACCGACGCGCTCGGGGACGTCCTCGGCGGCTCCGTGGGCGAGTTCATGAAGTTCCTCCCCGGCGTGACCGTGGAGAGCGACCTGGCCGACGTCTCCGGCGTGTCCATCCGCGGCATCGGCGGCGGGATGACCGCGATCACCAACGACGGCGCGCCCGCCTCCAACATCTGGACCACCGCCACGCGCTCGGTCGACGTGCGCTCGATGGCGCTCAACGACATCGCGCGGATGGAGGTTTCCAAGGTGCCGACCCCCGCCAACCCGGCCGACTCCCTCGCGGGCTCGATCAACCTCGTGAGCAAGAGTGCCTTCGAGCGCAGCGGCCGCCAGCTGCGCTACTCGCTCAACCTGATCGGCAACCACGAGAACCTCGACCTGCGCAAGACGCCCCACTCCCACGGCGACAAGCTCGGCTACAAGATCTTCCCGGGCGCCAGCCTCGACTTCACCTGGCCCGTGACCAAGCGCTTCGGCATCGTCCTCGCCGCGAACCACTCGCGCTCCTTCAACGAGCAGCACCGCACCCTCCAGACCTGGACCTCGATCGTCGCGCCCGGCAGCCCGGCCGGCACGCCCGTGAACTACGCCAACCCGGTGCTCAACTCCCTCGCCTTCCTCGATGGCCCGCGCGACCTCACCCGCAACACCCTCAGCGTGAAGGCCGACTGGAAGGTCGGCGACAACGGCGTGCTTTCCGTCGGCCACGTCGCCAGCCGCACCGACACCCGCATCGGCTCCCTCACCTACACCTGGACCACCAGCACCACGGCCACCCCGTCCATCGCCGGCGGGCGCCCGCTCGCCTGGGACAACACCCGCACCCTCGGCGCCACCGGCCGCGGCGGGCTCAACAACAACGGCACCAACCAGCTGATCAACCAGATCACCGACACCAGCAACGTCGGCTACCGCCACGACGACGGCCGCTGGCGGGTCGAGGCCGGGGTGAGCCGCTCGGCCTCCGCGACCAAGCGGCGCTACTTCGACGCCGGCTTCTTCCTCCAGGCGAGCGCCATCCAGCGCGTGCCCGTGCGGGTCAGCTTCCTCAACCTCGCGCCCGGCGCCGCCCTCCCCGGCCGCATCGAGGTGTTCGACAACAACGACCAGCCGGTCGACTGGAACAACCCCGCGAACCTGCGCGGCAACACCGCGAACAACGCCAACCTCTACAACCGCAGCTACACCAACCAGGGCTTCCTCAACGTCCGTCGCACGCTCGGCTTCCTGCCGGTGCCCGCCGCGCTCCAGGTCGGGGTGCTGGAGAAACGGGTGATGCTCGACACCAACCTCCGCAACGAGACCTGGACCTTCACCGGCCCCGACGGCGTCTCCGGCGCCGCCGCGCCGATCGAGCCCTACCTGATGCAGCGCTACCGGAACGTGGACCCGGGTTACGGGCTCCCGCCGATCGTGTGGATGTCCCCGAGCCGCGCCTTCCGCGCCTACCAGCTCAACCCGCTCCTTTACCAGCAGACGGAGGCGCAGCGCGTGTCCGACCGGAACTCGCACATCGACAACAACGAGAACATCAAGGAGACGGTCCAAGCCGGTTACGTGCAGGCCGACACCCGGCTGCTCTCCGGCCGGCTCCGGTTCCTCGGGGGCATCCGCTACGAGCGCACGCTTGACCGCGGCATCGGCGGCCTGGTCGACACCGAGCGGGTCTGGCAGCGCGACCCCGACGGCTCCTTCGTGCGCAACGCGGCCGGCCAGCGGCAGCGCCGCCCCGAGGCGGGCGCGGCCGGCTCGCTGGCCGAGAGCCTCCTCGTGCGCGAGTACCGCGCCTCCTTCACCCGCAAGGAGTACGACGGGATGTACCCGAGCGTGCACGCCACCTACAACGCCACCGAGAACCTCCTCGTGCGCGCGGCCTGGGCGCAGACCTACGGCCGGCCGAACTTCACCGACATCATCCCGCGCACCGTGGCCAACACCAGCGCGCTCGACCCGGACGAGGACGACGAGCTGCGGCCAGGCCAGTTCCGCGGCACGCTGAACATCCGCAACCCCGCGCTGATGCCCTGGTCCGCGAACAACTTCGACCTCTCGGTCGAGCGTTACACCGATGGCGGCGGCCTGCTCTCGGCGGGCGTGTTCCTCAAGGAGCTGCGCGACTTCTTCGGCGACGCCTCCCGCCGCGCCACCCCGGAGCTCCTCGCGGAGCTGGGCCTGCCCGAGCGCTACCTCGACTGGAACATCAACACCAAGTTCAACTCCGGCGACGCGCGGATCACGGGCGCCGAGGTCAACTTCCGCCAGAACCTCCGCGCCCTCGGGCGCTGGGGCTCGTACTTCACCCTGTTCGGCAACGCCACCAAACTGAAGCTCAAGGGCAACCCGGGCGCGTCCTTCTCCAGCTTCATCCCCACGAGCGGGAACTGGGGCTTCACCTTCGCCGCCCGCCGCGTGACCTTCACCGCCCGCTGGAACCACCGCGGGCTGGACAAGCGGCTCCCGCAGGCGGCGTTCGGGCCCAACGGCTACGAGTACATCGAGGCCCGCACCGTCCTCGACGTGAACGGGACCTACCAGCTCACGCGCGACCTCTCGTTCGTGGCCAGCGCCAACAACATCCTCAACGCGCCGAACCGTTTCCTGCGCTACGG
>SYDD01000185.1 GCA_005786775.1 Opitutaceae bacterium | reverse complement strand
TCCTCCAGGCGGGGCAACCCGTGGCCCTCTGGGGCTGGGCCAGCCCCGACGAGGCGGTCACGGTCACGTTCCTCGGCCAAAGCCAGGCCACGCGCGCCGGCGCCGGCGGCCGTTGGGCGGTGACCCTGTCCCCGCTGCCCGCGGGCGAAGGCGGAACGCTGGTCGTGCGCGGCGAGAACCGGATCGAGATCCAAGATGTCCTCGTCGGCGAGGTCTGGCTGGGCTCGGGCCAATCGAATATGGCGATGACCGTGGCGCGTTCGCGGGATTACGCGGCGGAGCAGGCCGCTGCCCGGCTGCCGCGGGTGCGGATGTTCAAGGAGGAATCGCCCTCGGCGGAGACGCCGCAGGCCGAGCCCCGCGGGCGTTGGGTGGTGTGCGCGCCGGAGACGGTCGGCGCCTTCTCGGCCACGTTGTACTTCTTCGGCCGCGAACTGCACCGGGAGCTCGGGGTGCCGGTTGGCCTGATCAATTCCTCCGTCGGCGGGACGCCCATCGAGGCGTGGATCGCCGCCGACGCGCAGCGCGCGGTGCCGGAACTGCGCGCGGCCCTGGATAAACCGGCCGAGCCGGCGCCGGCCAAGGCGGCCAAGAGCGCCAAGTCGGTCCAGACGGCCGATGCGGCGAAGGCCGCGAAGGCGGAGGCGGCGGCGCGGCGCAAGGCGGACGTCGGGGGCCTGTTCAACGGCAAGATCGCCCCACTGATCCCCTACTCGTTCCGCGGCGCGCTCTGGTATCAGGGCGAGGCCAACACGCTGCCCGGCAAGCCCGCCCTCTACGAAGCGCAGCTGCGGCTGCTGGTCCAAGACTGGCGCCAGCGCTGGGGCCGCGAGTTCCCCTTCGCGTGGGTGCAGCTGCCGAACTTCGGCGGCCCCGGCCGCGACTGGCCCGCGGTCCGCGAGGCGATGCTCCGCACCCTCGCGCTGCCGCAGACTGGGATGGCCATCACGATCGACGTGGGCGAGGAGAAGGACATTCATCCGCGGAACAAGCAGGACGTCGGCCGCCGCCTCTCGCTCTGGGCGCTCGGCACCGTGTACGGCCGGAAGGTGCCGGCGACCTCGGGTCCGCTGCCGGCCGGGCACGAGTTCCGCGGGCGCGAGGTCGCGCTGCGCTTCCGCCACACCGACGGCGGCCTGGTGGCACGGGGCGGCCCGCTCACCGGCTTCCAGGTGGCCGGGGAGGACCGCCAATGGCGGCCGGCCAACGCCCGAATCGAAGGGGACCGCGTCGTGGTCTCTAGCCCCGACGTGAGCCGGCCCGTGGCGGCCCGCTACGCGTGGGAGAACTTCCCGGCCTGCAACCTCTACAACGGCGCGGGACTACCCGCCTCGCCTTTCCGCACTGATGACTGGCGCTAAACCCCAAGCCCCGATGATCCCCAATCGTTCCCTCCGTCGCGGTTTCCGCGTTGCCGCCCTCCTGCTGAGCCTGACCGCCGCGCCCGTGGTCTGGGGCGCTGGGGCGGTCGCTGGCGCCGTGAGCAACGCTGCCACCCGCAATCTCCTCGAAGGTGCGCGGGTCGAGATCCCGGCCCTCGGGCTAGGGACTCTCACCGACGCCGGCGGCCGCTACACCCTTGCGCCGGTGCCGGCCGGCTCCCACGAGCTGGTGGTATCCTACCTGGGTCTCGACCCCGCGCGCGCCGCGATAACGGTCCCGGCGGACGGGCGCGTTACTCGGGACTTCGAGCTAACGGCGGCCATTTACCGGCTCGCCGAATTCCGGGTCGTCGGTGAGCGCGAGGGCGATGCCGCCGCGATCACGGCGCAGCGCCTCTCGACCAATCTGCGTCAGATCGCGGCCACCGATTCGCTGGGTAACGTCTCGAACCTCAACGCCGGCGAGGTCGCGAGCCGGCTACCGGGCATCTCGCCGAGCCTCGGCGCGGGTGGGGAGATCGGCGGCTTCACCATCCGCGGGATGGGTCCCGGGCTTAATGTCATCACGATGGATGGGGCGATGCTTACGAGCCAGGGGGCGATGGGCCGCGGGACCAACATCAACAACCTGACGAGTACGATGTACGACCAAATCGAGGTCATCAAGGGCCACACCCCGGACAAGGGCGCGGACTCGCTGGGCGGCACGATCAACCTCCGCACCCGCTCGCCTTTGGCGATGCGGGAGCGCCGCCGCGTGGCCTACACGTTCCTCGCGCGCACCGCCCCGCCCTTCACGGAGCAGATCCCGCTCCGCGCCGCCCACCGCACCCACGCGCTCGGCAACCTCCAGTACCAGGAGCTCCTCGACGTCGGCGGCGGGACGCGGAACCTCGGCGTAGCGGTCAACCTCTTCAGCAGCGAGATCGCCCTCGGCTGGTTCACCAGCACCCGTGATTACCAGAACACCACCGCGCAGCCGGCCTACGTCTGGGACTACCGGACGATGGACACCTACAACCACCGCCGGCAGAAGAGCCTCAACGCGCGCGCCGACTACCAGCTGACGCCCGCCACGCGGCTCAGCCTGCTCACGCTTTACGTCGACCACTCGGAGGTCTTTCGCCGCCAGTACGAGACCCGCGCTTACACCGGGAGCCAGACCCAGAACACCGTCCCGGGCGCCACCACTAGCATCGTCCCCGGCTTTACGAGCCGCGTCACCCAGGTGCGCCCCGTGCCCACCTCGACGATCGACGTGACGATGACGGGGCCGAACAACTTCTTCAACCGGCTGCGGCGCGCGGACCTCGGGCTGGAGCACACCCGTGGGCCGCTACTCGTCGAGGCGGCCGCGCGCCACACCCGGACGCGCATCAACATCGGCAACGGCGAGGGCGCGGTGCTGACCAACCGGGTCACCGGCACCGGCTGGATCCTCGATCGCACCCGCTCCGACCTCTACCCGGCGTTCCTGCCCAACGGCGGCGCCGACTTCACGGATCCGGCGAACTACCGCCCGGTCGCCAATGGCCTCGCGAACCAGAACGACCAGCAGCTCCACGACGTCACCGAGGCCCGGCTCGACCTGCGCTACACCCCCGCCTTCGCGCCGCAGCTGGCCGCCAAGGCCGGCCTGCACTGGCGCGAGCAGCATGTCGGCGTCCGCAGCGCCTCCCGCCGCTGGAGCTACCTCGGCACCGGGGCGCTGCCCGCCGACCCGGGCTTGCGCATGACCGACGAGGCACGCACCGGCCGCCGGATCCCTCAGTGGGAACCCTCCTGGTTCATGCGTTCCCGCGAGGTCGCCAATCCCGCCCTCTGGCGCGAGGACCTGTATTTCCGCGAGACTACCCGCTTCACCGCCTACCGGGACGTCACCGAGACCGTCACCGCCCCCTACGCGATGGCCCAGGGCCGCCTGGGCCGCTCCGGCTGGGGCGGGCGCACCGGCTTCCTCGGCGGCGTGCGCTGGGAACGGACCGAGAACGAGGCCGACGGATGGGTCCGCGCCCGGGCGCTCAGCACCGCCGCGCAGCAGGCGGCCGACCCGAGCGGTGCAGCCCAACGCGACTATGCCGGGAACCGCCGCGAGCTCGCGGGTGGCTACACCAAGGCATTTCCGAGCGTGCACGCTTGGCACGACTGGACGGCGAACCTGAAGACCCGGCTCGCGTGGTCCACCAGCTTTGGGCGCCCGCCGTTCGGCAACCTCGCCCCCGCGGAAACCCCAAACGAGAACGAGCGCACCGTCACGATCAGCAACCCCGGGTTGCTGCCGCAGGTGGCGCGCAATTGGGACGCCACGCTCGAGTACTACTTCGAGCCGGTGGGCTCCCTCTCGGCCGGGTGGTTCCACAAGCGCATTCGCGACTACATCGTGCCCGGAATCGCGGGCGGCACCGTGGGTTCGGGAGCCGACAACGGGTTCAATGGCGAGTATGCCGGGTTCACGTTGCTGCGTTCGGCCAATGCTGGCACCGCGACCGTGCAGGGGTGGGAGTTCAGCTACCAGCAGCAGTTTAGCTTCCTGCCTGGCTGGCTGCGCGGCTTCAGCGGGATGGCCAACTATTCCGTGCTCACCGCCGCGGGCGACTTCGGTGGCGGCGCGGGCCTGTCTACCCAACAGGTCGCTGGCTTCATCCCGCGGATGGGCAATGCGAGTCTGTCGTGGCGCCGTGGCGGCTTCAGCACCCGGGTGCTGTTCACCTACACCGGGGATTACATCACCAGCTACGCGGCCGGGTCCGCGGGCCGGAACATCTACCGCCGGGAGCGCCGCCTGTGGAACTGGGGTTGCGCCTACCAGTTCCGGCCCTCCTTCGGGGTCACGCTCGACGTCGACAACCTCACCAACGCCCCGCAGTCGCTCTACCGCGGCATTCCCGACCAGATCCAGCTCCACAGCCTCCACGGCACCACGGTCTCCGTCGGCTTCAACGGGCGGTTCTAGGTCAAAATCGCGGGGTGACCGCTCGCTCTTCGCGCCTTTTCTCCTCCGGGTGCCGCCGGGGACCGGTTCAGCGGTTAGCCACTCGCCCTAGTATCCGCCGGGGTGCGCCTGCCCCGAAGTCGCCCGCGCAACGTGCAACAGGCTGACCCCAGGCCAAATCGCACCCGCGCCCGCCTCAGAACGTGCCCTTGAGGCCGAGGGTGAACGGACGGCCGAACCGGCCGTGGTAGAACTCGCGCGCGTGCCGCGGGGTCTGCGGGCCGTACGCGAACTCGTTCTGGATCTCGTCCGTCACGTTGCGCACGTTCGCGTACAACGACACCCGCCGCGACAGCCGCACGTCCAGGCTCAGGTCCAGCTGCATCCGCGGCTGCGGGTAGCGGAACGCATCCGGGCCCAGATCAGGATAAGACACCGCTTTCTGCTCCCCCCGGTAGTTCCACTTGGCGATCACCGTCGCGCGCCGCCAGGCTACGGTGAAGCCCCAGTTCACCGACTCCGGCAGAAACCCCGTGAAATCCGCGAGGGCGTCGCCCTCCAGCTTCAGCTTGGTCGCATTGACGAACACGATCACCTGCCGCCCCCACGACCCGAGCGGCGCGAGGGAGTGGCGCACGTTGATCTCGGCGCCGCGCACGCGGGCCGCCCCGGAGTTGAACTTGGTGGTGACGCGCCAGCCGAGGTAGCGCGCGTCGAGCCCGAGGGCCGCGAGGTCGGCCGCGGTGGCGTCCTTGACGAAGTTGCCGAAGAAATCCCGCACCTCCTTCAGGAAGACGCCCCCGCTGACCACGCCGCCCTGGTCCGTGTAGTACTCGGCCGAGAGGTCATAGTTGTCGGCCGTCCAGGGCTTCAGGCCGAGGTTGCTGAGGGAGATGCGGCCGCGGGTCTCGTCGGGATCGGCATTCAGGTCATCATCTTGGTTCACGGTGGTGTTGGGGATGATGTTGCTGAAATTGGGCCGGCCGTAGGTGCGGGCGTAGGCGGCGCGCAGGAGCAGGCGCTCGGTGGCGTTGAAGTTGAGGTGCAGGCTCGGGTAGTAGCCCTGGTAGGTGCGCTCGGCCCGGGCGGCGCGCGCGCGGAAGATCAACGGCACCTCGGCGAGCGAGCCGGCGGCGCCGGCCTCGGGCTTGCGGATGCGGGCGCCCGTCGGAGTGCGGGCGAAGGTGCCGTTGGCGTTGCGGACGAACACCGCGTCCGGATCCTGCAGCGGCCCGAAGCCGAGGTCGGTGGTGCGCTCGAAGCGCAGGCCGGTGACCGCGCTCAGCCGGTTGCCGAAGCCGCGGGCCTCGGCCTGAACGTAGCCGGCGGAGACGGTCTCCTCGATGTACTTCGACTGGAGGATGTTGTTGCTGAGGGTGGTGCGTTCCTGCGCCAGCGTTTGGGTGAAGAGCGCGGGGTTGGCCACGTACGCGGCCCAGAGCTTGTGCGGCGAGACCCAGGGCACGTAGGGCTTTTGGGGAAAGGACGAGAACTTACGGGTCCCGTAATACACGTCGGCGAGGTACGGGGTGGCCGAGCGGTCGCCGTTGATTCCGTTGTAATTGTAGGTGCGCCCATTAAGGCGCACGTCGTCGTTGGTCTGCACCCGGTGCAGGCCGCCGACCTGCAGCGCCGCGGGGAAGGGCAGGAAGCCCAGCTGCCGGCGCACGTCGAGGCCGCCCCCGGTGATCGTCGCGCGGACGTCCGTGTTCGGCACCCCGGCGGCGGAGGTGATCGTGTAGTTGGCCAGGTTGAAGGCGTCGACTGGCCGGTCCGCGTTGTCGAAGACCTCGAAGTCGGTCAGGTTCCCGTTGCGGATGCCGCGGTAATTGATCCGTACCGGTGCCGCGAGGCCGACCGAGACGCTGTTGAAGAACCCCCGCGCGGTGTCGCGGCGCTGCGCCTTCGAGTCGGAGCGGCTGGCCGAGGCCTGCACGCGCCAGGTGCCGTCGTCGTAGCGATAGCGGACGTCTCCGGAGAGATTCAGCCCGGTGTTCTTGGAGAAGCTGAAGGCCTGCGCGAGGGAACCGCGGCCAGTCGCGCCCAGCACCTCGGTGTCGGTGAACGAGAGCGTGCGCCCGCCCGCCACGGACGGCGTGCCGATGTTCCCGAGGGTCGGGTTGAACTGGGAATTGTAGCTGTCGTGGTCGTAGGAGGTCACCGCGGCGCCGACCGAGAGCACGCCGTGGCGGTGCGGGCGCCAGTCGAGCTTCACCGAGAGGGATTCGCGCTCGTAGTCCCGCGAGACTTCGACGTTGCGGTGTCGCCAGAGGTAGGGGTTCGCCGGGGTGGCGTTGGTCCCGGTGGCGCTGGCCCGGTAGTCGGTGTACCAGGTGTCAGTCTCGAAGGACGTGACCGAGTGGAGGCCGGTGACCACGAGGCCGAGGTCGCGGGAGAGCGGGAGGGTGTAGTCGAAGCTGAGGTCCGGCAGGAGCTTGCGGGTGCGGCGGTTGTCGGGGGACGGGGTGCGGCCGAAGGCGAACGACTGTTCGCTGGAGGAGAGTCCGGCCCGCCAGCGGAGCTCGGCGCGGCTGCGCTCGAAGGCGCTCTTGGTGATCAGGTTGATCGAGCCGGACATCGTGTCGGCCGGGGTGGAGGGCAGGGGGACCTTCGTGACCTCGACGCGTGAGATGCTGTTCACGCCGACGCGGGAGGGGGAGAAGTCGCGTTCGCCGGCCGCGTTGGCGCCGGCCACCTGCAGGCCGTCGGACGAGACGATGGTCATCCCGCTGGGGAAACCGCGGATGAGGACGCCCTCGGTCTCGAGGGCCCCGTAGGCGGCGGCGACCCCGGGGAGGAAGCGAAGGAAGTCGCCGACGCTGCCGCCGAGCGGGTCGCCGAGGGTCTCGGTGGACACGACGCTCTTGAGGTTGGGGGCGAAGCGCTGCTCGTTGATCGCGAGGGCCTCGACGTCGGTCTCCCGCGCGGTGGCGACCCGGAAGGGATCGAGCCGCACCGTGCCGTCGGCCGCGCCGTAGCGGGCGGCGCTGGTCAGGGTGAAGTCGCGTTCCGCGGTGCCGGCGGCGGGGAGCGTGACGGTGGCCGTCTGCGGATCGAGGCCGGTGTAGAAGACCTCGAGGGTCACGGGTCCGGCGGGCAGGCCGGTGAGGCGGTAGGCGCCGGTGTCGTCGGTGAAGGCGAGGAGCTCGGTGCCGCGGACGGCCACGCGGGCGCGCTGGAGGTAGGCGCCGGTGGCGGCGTTGCTGACGCGGCCGGTAAGGGAGGCGGTCGCGGTTTCGGCGGCACGGACGGCGGGGCGAAGGCCGGTCAGCAGGATAGCAAGTACGACGGCGAGGCGGGGGAGCATCGGGGTGGGGAAAGGCCCCCGGCTTGGGCGGCCGCGGAACGAGGGGTTGATGCGAGTCAGTTTCGGGCGTGGCGGGAGTCAACGCTGGCGGCGTCCTACTCCGGCCTGGGATGGCCACAAAAGGCGCAAGGGGCGCGGGGCGCGGACGGGGCGGGAGGGGGCGTCCCTAGACGCCGCGGGAGTCGTGGGGCGAGCGGAGGGGGGGAAGGCTCCGCGGGGATGGGGTTCGGATCGCGGCTACCGGGGCGGCGCGCCCCGGCTACACCAGCCGGCCGCGTTTCCTCCCCGCTCCCCGCTCCTCACTCCTCACTCCTCGCTCCTCACTTCTCACTACTCTCTCCTGCCGCCCCCGCCCTCACAGCTCCAGCGCGGCGCCCGGGGCGAGGACTTGGACGGCGTGGCCGCCGGCGGCGGCGAGGGACGCGAAACGGGCCGGGTCCTGCGCGATCACGGGCCACGTGTTGTAGTGCATCGGCACCGCCAGCCGCGGGCGCAGCAGGTCGAGCGCCGCCGCCGCGTCCTCCGGGCCCATCGTGTAATTGTCCCCGATCGGCAGCAGCGCGACGTCGAGCCCCGCCTTGCCGATGAGCTGCATATCCAGGAACAGCGCCGTGTCCCCCGCGTGGTACACGGTCTTGCCGTCCGCCTGGATCAGCAGGCCGCAGGGGGAGCCCAGGTAGATCGGACGCAGGCCCGCCTCGGCGCTGGAACTGTGGTGGGCGAGCGTCAGCTTCACCCGGCCAAAGGGGAAGTTGAACGCCCCGCCGGGGTTCATCCCGTGCACCTTTGCGCCCTGGGCGGCGAAGTATTCCGCGAGTTCAAAATTGGCGATGATCGGCGCGCCGAGGCGGCGGGAGAGCGCCAAGGCATCCCCGGTGTGATCCTCGTGCCCGTGCGAGAGGAGCAGGTAGTCGCAGGCGAGGTCCTCCGCGCGGGCGGCGGCGGCGGGGTTGCCGGTGAGGAACGGGTCGAGCAGGAGGCGGGCGCGGCTCGTCTCCAGGAGGAAGCAGGCGTGACCGAGGAACGTGAGGCGCATCGGGCGAGCTTGTGCGCTTCCGGCGCGGAAGCCAGTCCGGGCCCGTCCGCCCGCCGCGGAGGCGGCGTCAGGCGCCGTCGATCTTGCGGATGCGGGGCAGGTGGCGGCCGCCCTCGAACTCGGTCGCGAGCCAGACCTTCACGATGGCCAGGGCCTCGGCCTCGGTGACCGTCCGCTGGCCCAGCGAGAGGACGTTGCCGTCGTTGTGGGCCCGGTTCCAGGCGGCCACCTGCTCGTTCCAACAGAGGCCGCAGCGGACGCCGCGGACGCGGTTGGCGACGATGGCCTCGCCATTGCCGGAGCCGCCGAGCACGATGCCGCGCTCGAATTCCCCGCGGGCGACCGCCTCGGCGACCGGGCGGATCCAGTCCGGGTAGTCGCAGGCCGCGTCCGAGTGGGTGCCGAAATCGCGGACGACGTGGCCCGCGGCGAGG
>SYDD01000184.1 GCA_005786775.1 Opitutaceae bacterium | reverse complement strand
CGGATCGAGCACACGCTGGTGGAGACTGTCTACCGCGACGGCCGGGAGGTCGCGCCGACGCCGTCCGGGCCGGAAGTGCACACGCGGGTGATCCCCCTGCGGGGACCCGCCGAGGAGCTGACCCCTTGGCGCGCGGATGGCGACCACGGCGGGGGTGACCGGCTGATGCTGGAGGAGATCCTCGCGCCCGGGGCGGTGGTAGATCCGTACCGGCGCCGCGCGGACGAGCGGGCAGGGGCCGCGTCGATGCTGGTGGGCGTGGCGGCGAATCGCAGCCTCACGACGGGCGCGCGCGTCCGCCTCGCAGACCTCGGGGGGGAGTTGCCGCGGCCGGATTATCCGGTGAGGGCCCCGGCGGCCCGCGCCTAGCGGAGCAGTCCGGCGAGGGGCGCCTTCAGGGCGGCGGCCCAGCGGGTGTAGCCCTCCTCGCGCGGGTGGAGGAAATCCGGCATCACGGCGGCGGGTAGGGTGCCGTCGGCAGCGAGAAAACTTGGGCCGACGTCGAGGAAGGTCACATGGCGGCCGTCGGCGAGCGGGGCCAGCCCGCGGTTGATCTCGTTCACTTGGAGGCGTTGCGGGTGGTCGGGCCGCTCGCCGCGAGGGAAAACGGCGAGCAGCAGCACGCGTGCCTCCGGCAGGCGCCGGCGCAGTTGCCCGACAATCGCCTGCACGCCGGCGACCGTCTCGGCGGGGGTGTTGCGCGCGGTGGTGCCGTCGCGCTCGAACCCGGTGTTGTTGGTCCCGATCATCAGAACCACCACCTTGGGCCGGAGCCCCTCGAGTGTGCCGTGCTCAATTCGCCAGAGCACGTGCTGGGTGCGGTCGCCCCCGATCCCGAAGTTCGCTGCGCGCAGCGGGGCAAACTCAAGGTCCCAGACCGCCTTGCCGCCATTGGGGCCCAGGCGGCGCCAGCCGTCGGTGATCGAGTCGCCGAGGACGAGGACGTCCACGCCGCCGCGCGCGGCCTCCGCGACGAAGCCCTCGTGGCGCTTGAGCCACGCGGCGTCGCGGGGGGCGGGCTGAAGGGCGGTGTTGGCCGTGGCGGGCGCAGCCGCCACGGCGAGGGCGGCGAGAAAGGGCAGGAGGCGGAGGGAGCGCATGGGTCAGAAGTTGAACTGGTCGATGTTGTCGCGGTTGAAGATGAACGGCTGGCCGAGCAGGATCTGGTCGCCCTTGATCTCGTAGGTGGTGCCGGCGGCGGAGCGGAACGAGGTGGCGCCGGGCTTCAGCGTGCCCCGGGCGAGGGCCACGGCCGCCTCGACCGTGAGCGCGCCGAGGTCCTCGGTCTTCCAGAGGATGACGCTGTCGGTGACGCCGTCCTTCACGTAGCGGCGGTTCTCGCTGGGCAGGCCGAGCCCGATGACTTTCACCTGGCCGGTCTTGCCGGCCTGCTTCACCGCCTCGGCGGCGCCGGGCACGGCGGGGGAGCAGATGTTCATCAGCAGGCGCAGGTTCGGATGGGCGCTGAGCAGCGTCGTGGCCTCGGTCTGCGCCTTGTCCTTCTGATCATCGCAGGGCCGCGTCGCGACGAGCTTCATCCGCGGGTACTTCTCGGCGAGGCGGGCGCGGATGTGCTTCAACCACTCCTGCATGTTGGAGGCCGTGAGCGTCGAGAGGATGACGGCGAACTCGCCCTCGGCGTTGGTGAGCCGCGCGGCCTCGTCCATCAGCGTGTGCCCGATGCCCTCGGGCGTGGCCTGGTTGACGAAGAAAGCGCGGGCGTCGGGCAGGGCGTCGGCGTCGTAGGTGATGACCTTGATCCCGCGGGCCTGGGCCTTGCGCAGCGCGGTGGAGATGCCCTCGCGGTTCTCGCAGGCGGCGGCGATGACGTCCACGCCGAGGGTGATCCAGTTCTCGATGATCTCGTTCTGCTTGGCGGGATCCGTGTCGGTGGGGCCGTCGAAGAGCAGCTCGACGCCGAGCGCGCGGGCGGCCTTCTCGGCGCCGGCGCGGCAGGAGATGAAGTAGGCGTTGCCCTTGGATTTGGGCAGGAGGGCGACGGTGAGGCGCTTGCCACCGGCGGCGTCGCGGGCGGCCTCGGGTGGGCGGCCGCAGCCGGCGAGGAACACTAGGCCGCAGAGGAGAAGGGAGAAGGCGGGCTTGATCATGGGGGGGGAGGAGTGGTGGTGCGCCGGGCGGACCACAGTCTTGGCGCGGTGCCGGCGGCCAAGGCAAGCAGGAGCAGCGCGCCGGTCAGGAGCCCGGCGACCTCGCGGGGCTGGCGGGCGTGCACGAGGCCGTTGTTGAGGATGGCGAGCGCGGCCACGCCGAGGAGCGTGCCGTGGACGGAACCGCGGCCGCCGAAGATGCTGGTCCCGCCGAGGACCACCGCGGTGATCGCGAGCAGCTCGTAGCCGGTGCCGGCGTCGGCGCGGGCCTGCCCGAGGCGGGCGGTGTAGATCACCGCCGCGAGGGCGGCGACCGTGCCGGAGAGGATGTAGACCGCGGCCAGCTGGCGGGCCACGGGCAGCCCCGCGTGGCGGGCCCCCTCGGGGGCGAAGCCGAGGGCGCGGCAGGCGCGGCCGAACGTGGTGCGGTGGACGAGGATCCAGACGGCCGCGGCGACCGCCGCGAAGAGCCACGCCTGCGCGGGCAGCCCGAGCCAGCGTTCCTGGCCGAGATGCAGGAACGCGGG
>SYDD01000183.1 GCA_005786775.1 Opitutaceae bacterium | reverse complement strand
GCCAAGGGCACGTTCCTGGCGGTCAATTGCGCGGCCATCCCCGAGAACCTCATCGAGTCCGAACTCTTCGGCCACGAGAAAGGCGCCGTCACGGGTGCAGCCAACCAGAAGCTCGGCAAGTTCGAGCTCTGCGACGGCGGCACTATCTTCCTCGACGAGATCGGGGATATGGCCCTCGCGACCCAGACGAAGATCCTCCGCGTCCTCCAGCAGGGGGAGATCCAGCGCGTCGGCGGCACGGAGATGATCCGCGTGGACGTCCGCATCCTCGCGGCGACGAACAAGGACCTCGAGGCGATGGTCCGCGACAAGACGTTCCGCGAGGACCTGTACTACCGCCTCAACGTCGTGCGCATCCGGATGCCCGCCCTCCGGGAACGCGGCGAGGACATCCCGCAGATCGTGGATTTCTGCCTCCAGAACCTCGCCCGCCAGCGCAAGACGCGCGTGACGAAGGTCTCGCCCGAGGCCCTCGCGCTGCTGCTCCGCCACGGCTGGCCGGGCAACGTCCGGGAACTCGAGAACACCATCTACCGCAGCGCCGTGGTCGCGCAGGGCGACGCGATCCTGATGAAGGATCTGCCGGCGGAACTGGGCGGCGGGCATTCGAGCGCGCCCTTTGCCGCGCCCACCCCCGCCGCGATCCCCGCCCCGCCCGCGGAGCTCGCCCCGCCACCTCCAACGGCCCCCGACCCCGCGCCCCGCCCGCTGGCTGAGCTGCTTGACGAAGTCTTCGCCCGCCTTTCCGCCACGGGGGAACCGGTGCTGCCGTTGCTTGAGCGGGAAATGGCCGCGCGCGCCCGGCAGGCAGGTCAGGCGGAACCCGCCGCCGCGTCCCCGCTACGGCCGGGAAAAACCGCCGCCAAGCGCGGAAAGGCCCGCCCGTGAGGTCCCCGCCTGATTATCCCCTGCGTTTGGTCCTCGCCTCCGGCAACCCGCACAAGGCGGCCGAGATGCGCGCCCTCGCGGCTGATTCGGGCCTCCCGCTCGAGATCCTTTCCGCGTCCGCGTTCGGAGGGATGCCAGCTGTGGTGGAGGACACCGGCACGTTCTCCGGCAACGCCCGCCGCAAGGCGCACGCGCTGCGCGCGCGCCTGCCCGCGGGCCATTGGTCCCTGGCGGATGACAGCGGCCTCTGCGTCGACGCACTCGACGGCGCACCCGGGGTCGAGTCCGCGTACTACGCCGGCCCCGCCGGCGATGCGGCCGCCAACCTCGCCAAGCTGGTCGCGGTGATGACGGAGGTGCCGCTGGCCCGCCGGGGCGCCCACTTCGTCTGCGTGCTGTGCCTGCTCGATCCGGAGGGCCGCGAGAGCCTGTTCGAGGGCCGCTGCGCGGGGCGCCTGGCACTGGCGCCCGACGGCGGCGGCGGGTTCGGCTACGACCCCCTCTTCATCCCCGAGGGGCAAGGCGCGACCCTCGCCCGGCTCGGCGACGCGGCGAAGAACAGCCTGAGCCACCGGGCCCGCGCGTGGTCCGCGCTCACGGCGGCCTTCCGCCACGGGATGCTCGGCTCCGCCTGAGCCGCGCGTTCGTCAGCGGAGCAGCCAGTCGAGCGCCGCCGCCAGCTCCCCTTCCGGGGCACCACGGTGACGGTGGAGGTTCGCCGCCCCGGCAGCCGCGGCAAAAGCCCGCGCGGCGACCGTCTCCCCTTCCGGTTCCCCGGCGACCCACAGCGGATGCGGGGCGCTGAGGGCCAGCAGTCCCGGCACATCGAGGTACTTGGCTCCGCCGGGGAGGAAACGCGGATCGCGGTAGTCAAGTAGCGAGGCGAAGCGGAAGCCACCGGTGGAAACGGCCGCACGGGCGATCTCCCCGCCCGCCAAGGCGCGCGCCGCGGCGGCCACCGGCCCCAGCTCCCCAAGACCCAGCAGGTCCACCTGGCGGACGCCGGGACGCTCCCGCGCGAACCGGGCGAGGGTGAGCAGGTCGTGCGTACGCTGCGCGAACAAGGACGCGTTGTAACCGTGGGTGTAGGCCGCGGATTCCCGCGGGTTGCGCACCACCCGGGTCTGCCGCGGCGGCTCCCCCTCCGCGAGGAAATCGCCTTGGAACAGCAGATCGGCCGCGAGCACCGCGTGACCGGCGCCGAGCAGCCGGGCAACCTCCGGGCGCAGGCCACCTTGGGCATCACGAAGCCCGGCCTTGCCCGCAGGATCAGCCCAAAGCACCACCCGTCCGGACGGCTTCGCCGGCTCCAGCAGCACCGCCGGCAGTTCCTCCCGGTGAGTCTCGTTGCGCACCCGGCCCGCGAGCTCCCGGAAGGCGCCGCGGTCGATGCTGGTCGCGACGATCCAGCGGGTCGTGCCCGCCGTGTCGCGGTCGCGCCCCAGCGCCGTCGCGAAGCCGCCCCCGACCAGTTCCCGGAACCGCTCCGGCTGCGGGAGGGTCGCCTCGAGCTGGCGGCGCGCATCCTCCGCGAACCAGCGGAGCAGGCCGCGCTCGAACTCCGGATCCTCCTCCTTCGGGCCGAGATGGCCGGGCCCCCACACGGTCAACTGCTCGCGCGTGAGCGGGAGATAGTCGCGCTCGATCACGGGTTCCCTCTGGCCGAGCTTGAAGTGCTGGTTGAGGAAGGTATGGAAGGCCGAGCGCGCGACCGCGTTGTAGTTGTGGGGGAAATGCTCTCCGCGGTGCAGGTGGACGTGCTTCGGCGCGCCGAGCAGCGCGTACAGGCGCTGCAGCTCCGGGAACCCCTTGGTCGACATCTCGCGCGTCCAGTCATTCGCCGTGGTCATCCCCTGCGGGCCGGGGGCGAAGAGGGCAGCGAACTCGACGTTCCCGGTACCGATGCGGAGCAGCGAGGAGTTCTCGCAGGTGCAGCCGCCCTGCATCGCGGTGCTGACCATCACCGCGGGGAAGGAAAGCTTCACCCGCGGGTCGATCGCCGCTAGGAGCATCGTCTGCGTGCCCCCCCCGCTGGCGCCCGTGATCGCCACGCGGTCCGGGTCGACCTCCGGCAGGCCGAGCACGAAGTCCAGCGAGCGCACCGCGTTCCACGTCTGCAGGCCCATCACGCTTTGCAGGCGTGACTCGGCGGGCGTGCTGTGCAGGCCCCAGTTCTCCACCGTGTTCATCTCCGGGCGCTGTTTGGCGAAGCGATGGATCACCTGCGCGGAGAACTGCCGCGCGTCGGAGTCGCTCAACATGTCCCATTGCCAGACCACGCAGCCCATCCGCGCCAGCTGGACGCACATCGCCTGGAAGCGGCTGCGCCCACCCTGCTCGAAACGTTCGGCGCCGGTCGCCAGCTCCACCCGCAGCTTGGCCTCCGTCTCCTCAGAGAGGCGCGCGTCCTTCCAGTGCCCGTGCGCGAAGAGGACCGCGGGAACCCGCCCCGCGGGGCGGAGCGGCCGGTAGAGATTTCCGGTGACAAAGAAGCCGGGCGCGCTCTCAAAGTAAACCTTCTCCACCGCGTAGTCCTCCCGCTCAATGCGCCCGTGGATGACGGCCTTCAGCGGCCCGCGCGTCGGCATCGGCCAGAGGCCCTGGGAGACGAGGATCTGCCGCCGGACGACAGCGCTCCGCGCGGCCCACTCCGCCACCGTGGCAGGCGGGGTGAACGGGAAATAGCCGTCGAGGTCCTTCAGCGGCTGCAGGCGGATGTCGTCGGGCAACTGGCCCGGCGGCAGGACCCGCGGCACGGCGGCCGGCAGGGAGGCGAGAACGAGGCAGGACAGCAACAGGGGCAGGCGCATCGGCGGAGGGGTTGCCGGAGCAGAGCAGGAGCCGCGCCCGCGGGCCAAGCGAATTCACCGTCCGTCCGCCCTTGCCGGCTGGGCGGACCCGGCCTTTCGTCTCCGGATGCCGCTGCCTCCCGACGAAGCCTGGTTTCCGCCGAAGACCTACGGCTGGGGCTGGGGCGTGCCCCGCCGATGGCAGGGCTGGGCCGTAGTCGCTGTTTTCGTGGCTGCGCAGGTGGGCGCCGCGGCGCTGCTGCCCCGGCACCCGGGCTGGTTCGTGGCTGCGGTGGTCTTGAATGGAGCCGGCCTGATCGCGGTGTGCTGTTGGAAGGGAGAGCGCCCCCGCTGGCGCTGGGGCCAAGAGTCGTGAGCGGTTGCTCCTTGGCAGCCGCGAATCCCCCGGCTCAGATCCGGGCGCCCCAATGACCGTCCGCCGCCTGCTCCCGCTGCTGCTGCCCCTTGCAGCGATCGCCGCCGCCCCGCCCGCGCCGCGCCCCAACGTGGTGCTGATCGTCGCCGACGACCTCGGCTACGGGGAACTCGGCGCCTACGGCGGCACGGAGATCCCCACCCCGCACCTGGACCGGCTGGCGGAGGAGGGCGTGCGCTTCACGCAGGGCTACGTCACCGCGTCCGTCTGCGCGCCGTCCCGCGCGGGCCTGCTCACCGGGCGCCAGCAGACGCGCTTCGGCTTCGAGGGCAACGCGATCGGCGCGGTGAATGCCGACCCGAAGGTCGGCCTGCCGGCCGGCGAGCGCACGCTCGCGCAGCACCTCCGGGCGACCGGTTACGCCACCGCCGCGATCGGCAAGTGGCACCTCGGCGGCACCGCCGCCTACCACCCGCTGCGCCGCGGTTTCGACGAGTTCTACGGTTTCCTCCACGAGGGCCACTCCTACGCGCAACGGCCCTGGGCGGGGGGCGTGACCTGGCTGCGCCGCCTGCGCCTGCCCGATGGGGGCGAGGGCCGGTGGACCTCGCCGGACGGGCGCACGGTGTGGACCACCCATATGGGCACGCAGGAGCCGGACTACGACGCCGACAACCCGCTGTTGCGCGGCAGCCAGCCGGTGGACGAGCCCCAGCACCTGACCGACGCCTTCACGCGCGAGGCCTGCGACTTCATCGAGCGGCACGCCGGCCAACCCTTCTTCCTTTATGTGGCGTACAACGCGGTGCACTCGCCGCTGCAGGCCACGGACCGCCACCTGGAACGTTTCCAGCACCTGCCGGACCTGCACCGCCGGATCTTCGCCGCGCTCCTCGCGCAGCTGGATGAGGGCGTCGGCGCGATCCTGACCCGGCTCCATTACCACGGCCTCGACGGCAATACGATCGTCGCGTTCCTCTCGGACAACGGCGGCGCGACCCGCGAGCTCACTTCCCGCAACACGCCCCTGCGGGGCGAGAAGGGCACGCTCCTCGAGGGCGGCATCCGCGTGCCGTTCCTCGTGCGCTGGCCGGAGGGGCTGCCGGGCGGCCGCGTGGAGACGCGGCCCGTCGTTTCCCTCGATCTCGCGGCGACGATCCTCGCGGCCGTCGGCCGCCCCTCGGCGGAGCTCGGGTTGGACGGAGAGGACTTGGCGGCCGCGCTGCGGCAACCGGCGCGGGAGCGGACCCTCCACTGGCGCATGGGGCCCCGGGCCGCGCTGCGTGCCGGGGACTGGAAGCTGCTGCGCGACCCCGCCCGCGGGCGTTCCGGCGCCTGGCAACTTTACCACCTCGGACGGGATCCCGGCGAGACCGAGGACCTGGCCGCGCGCGAACCCGCGCTGGTCCAGGACCTGGCCGCGCGCTGGGAGGCGTGGAACCGCACCCAGGCCGAGCCCCGCTGGTGACTCTTTCCCGATGAACCGTCTTCACCTCCTGCTGTTGCCTTGGCTCGCGCTCGCCGCGATCGCCGCCGCCCCGATCGAGATCCGCCCGGAACCGCTGCCCGGGGCCCGGCCCCGCAACGTCATCCTCATCCTCGTCGATGACCACCGCCACGACGCTCTCGGCTTCCTCGGCCACCCGCTGGCGGAAACCCCGCACCTCGACTCGCTCGCGCGCAACGGCGTCCACGTCCGCAACGCGCTGGTCACGACCTCCCTCTGCTCCCCGAGCCGGGCGTCCATCCTGACCGGGCTCTACACCTTCCGGCACCGCGTGATCGACAACAACCGCGCGATCCCGCCGGGCACGGTCTACTTCCCGCAGTACCTGCAACGGGCGGGGTACCGGACGGGATTCTTCGGCAAGTGGCATATGGGCGGCGAGGGCGACCAGCCGCAGCCGGGCTTCGACCGCTGGGTGAGTTTCCGCGGTCAGGGCGAGTACCTGCCCCCGAGCCCCGATTACACCCTCAACGTCGACGGCCGGCGCGTCCCGCAGCGCGGATACATCACCGACGAGCTCACGGATTACGCGCTGGATTTCATCCGCGAGCAGCCCGCCGGCGGGAAGCCGTTCTTCCTCTACCTTTCCCACAAGGCGGTGCACGCCAACTTCACCCCGGCCGCGCGGCACGAGGGCCGCCTCAGCCACAAGACCTGGCGCCGGCCCGCGGCCGCCACCGACCCGGCCACCCAGGCCGGCAAACCCCGCTGGCTCCGCGACCAGCGTAACTCCTGGCACGGGGTCGACTTCCCCTACCACAGCGACCTCGACATCGAGCGCTACTACAAGCGCTACTGCGAGACCCTCCTCGCGGTCGACGACAGCGTGGGCCGCATCCTCGGCGAACTGAAGGCGAAGGGGGTCCACGACGACACCCTGATCCTGTATATGGGCGACAACGGCTTTATGTTCGGCGAGCACGGGCTGATCGACAAGCGCGTCGCCTACGAGGCGTCGATCCGCATCCCGATGCTGATGCAGTGCCCTTCCCTCTTTCCGGGCGGCAAGGCCATCGACCAGGTCGTGGCCAACCTCGACGTCGCCCCGACGATCCTCGAGGCGATGGGCCTCGCCACGCCTACCCATATGGACGGCCGTAGCTTCCTGCCGCTGGCGCAGGGACGCTCGATCCCGTGGCGCGAGCATTTCCTCTACGTCTACTACTGGGAAAAGAACTTCCCCCAGTCGCCCACCGTGTTCGCGCTGCGCGGCAACCGCTACAAGTACATCACCTACTACGGGATTTGGGACACCGATGAGCTCTACGACCTGCAGGCGGACCCCGACGAGCAGCGCAATTTGCTCCACGATCCGGCGCACCGGGAGACGGCAGTCACGATGGAGCGGCAGCTCTACCGGATGATGGCCGACCTGGGCGGGATGGAAATCCCGCTGAACCCGCCGCTCGGCGCCTCGCAGAACAAGCGCCTGCGCGGGCGTGGCGGCGACCGAGCGGCCGACTTTCCGGCCCCGTTCGTCGTCGAGCGTCCGATCAACGACAACGCGCGCTGAGGCCGCGCGCGCGGCTCCTCACGCGCGGACGTCCAGGACCTCGGCGCGCGGGAATCGCACCTTCGGGGCCGCCGCGTACTTGTCCCCGGGGGAGCGGTAGCCCGCCGCACAGGCGACGACCGTGCCGTAGCCCGTCCCGGCCAGGCCGAGGATCTCGTCGTACCTGCGCGGTTCGATACCTTCCATCGGGCACGTGTCCACGCCGAGGAGAGCTGCCGCCAGCATAAACTGGCCGAGGGCGATGTAGGCCTGGTGATCCTGCCAGGTGTCTAGCGTGCCCTCGCGCCGCGCCCGTTCGACGCTCCCCTCCATCATCCCGCGGAACTTGGCCAGCGACTCCGCCGCCACCCCGCGCACCGCGGCGGTCCGCGCGACGTGCCGGTCGATGTGCGCCGCATCCAACCCGCGCCGGACCGCGAACACCACGAAATGCGAGCAATCCCGGGGCTGGCTCTGCCCGTAGGAGGCCGCCTGCAGCGGCTCCCGGAGCTCCGGCTGGGTGACCACCACGAACCGCCACGGCTGGAGCCCGAGCGAGGACGGCGTGAGCACCAGGCTCTCCTCGAGCGCGGTCCAGGTCGCCTCCGGAATGGAGCGAGCCGGATCAAACTGCTTGGTGGCGTAGCGCCAGCGGAGGGTCTCGACCAGGTGGGCGGGGGAGGACGGATTCATCGGTTCGAAGTCGGCGACGGTGCGCGGCGCGACGCGCCGGCGCAAGCCGCCGGGCTCAGCGCTCCTCGCCCCAGCGCCGCGCCAGCATCCCGCCCACGACCAGCTGGACGGTGTGATAGACCATCAGCGGCAGCAGGATCATCCCGAGGCCCGGATGCGCGCCGAAGATCAGCTTGGCCATCGGCACCCCGGCGGCGAGGGACTTCTTGGAGCCGCAGAACACCAGCGCGATCCGATCCTCGCGCGCGAGCCCCGCAAGCCGGGCGACGACGGAGGCGGCGCCCAACATCGCCGCCAGCACCGCCAGGCTTAGCGCCAGCACGAGCGCGAGCGACCCGGGACCCTGCCGGCCCCAGACTCCCTCCTGGAAGGAATCGCAGAATGAGGTGTAGACCAGAAACAGGATCACCCCGCGGTCGACGTACCCGATCCTCGCCTTGCGCGCCGCGAGCCACGCGCCCCACCACGGTCGCAGCGCCTGCCCGGCCGCCAGCGGCAGCAGCAGCCACCGCACCAGATCCCAGATCACCGGCCCGAGGGGCCGGGTCTCGCCCGCTGCCCCGAGGACCGCCGCGACCCACAGGGGGGTAAGCACGATGCCGAGCAGGCTGGAGGCCGTGGCGTTGAACACGGACCCGGCGATGTTGCCCCGCGCCGCGGCCGTCATCGCGACCGAGGAGGAGACCGTCGAGGGTGCGGCGCACAGAAAGAACAGGCCGAGGCGCAGCGGCTCCGCGAGATGGCCCGCCAAGGCACGGTGGAGGATCAAGCCGAGGAGGGGGAACAGCACGAAGACGCAGCCCTGCGCCAGCAGGTGCAGGCGCCAATGCAGCATCCCGGCCCGCAACGCGCCGAAGGAAAGCGCCAGCCCGTGCAGGAAGAAGAGGAGCGCGACGCCGGCCTTGGTGAGCAATTCCGGGTGGAGAGCGCCCCCGGTCGCCCCGGGGGCGGGCCACAGCCACGCCAGCGCCGCCGCCGCGCCCATCCCGAGGAGGAATCCATCCGGCCGGAATCTCACCGCCGTCCCCCCATTCGCGCACGGAGCCGCTCCCCGATCGCGGCCAGTTCTTCCCGGCCCTCCAGGCGCAGCAGCCAGAGGAGCGCGACATAGCAGCCGGCCCCGAGGGCAATCGTCACGCCTAGGCCAGCCGCGTCCGCCGCGAGCCCCGCGGGTGCCAGCCGCTGCCACGTCAGGTGCATCACCCGGACCAGGCCGGCCATCGCCGCGGTGGCGAGGAGGATCTTACCCAGATCGCGCCGGAGGTGATGAAACGCCAGACCCGGGCGGCGGCGCGCCAGGATCCCCTGCAGGTGCACGGCCTGGACCGCCAACGCGAGGTTGCTCGCCACCGCGAGCCCGAGCGTGCCCCACCGGCCCATCAGGATGAGGCTGAGACCGAGATTCACGATGAAGCTGAGCGCGGCGGCCCGCACCGGCGTCGCCGTGTCCTTCTCCGCGTAGAAGGCGCGCAGGACCAGCGTGGTGAAGGCGAGGAATGGCAGGCCTGCGGCGAAGATGGCGAGCACCGGGCGCATCGCCGCCGTGTCCGCCGGACCAAATTCACCACGCTGGAAGAGCACGCGCACGATGGGCTCGGCGAGGAGCGCCAGCCCGGCCGCCGCGGGGAGGTTGATCACGAGGATCAGCCGCATCCCCTTGCGGTAAGAGGCCGCCAGCGAGTCCCACTCCCCCGCCGCCGCGTGGCGCGCGATCAGCGGGAACACCACCGTCGAAACCGCAAGGGTGAACACCCCGATCGGCAGCTCCATCAGGCGCGTCGCCAGGTTGAGGATCGCGACCGCCGAGTCGTTGAGCGATAGCCCCACAAGCCGCGAGACGGAGATGTTGATCAAATGGATGGCCGAGCCGAAGACGGTCGGCGCCAGCAGGTGCAAGATCTGCCTGAGGCCGTCATCCACTCCGAGGCGGAACCGCGGCCGCCAACCTTCGCGCCGCAACGCTAGAGCGGGCACCACCAGTTGCAGCATTCCTCCCAGCAGGGTACCCGCGCACAGCCAGAGCATCCGACCTTCCGGACGCGCCGACCAACCACCAAACGCGGCGCCGCCGAGGCAGCCAATCATCGCAAGATTCAGCCACACCGGAGAAAGTGCCGGTTCTAGAAAGCGATTGAGGGTCTGGAGCGCCGCGCTGAAGACGGCTGCGAGGCAGATGCAGATTAGGTACGGGAGTAGAATTACCGCGAGATCCGCCGCCACCAGCCACCGTTCCAACGCCGGAGCGACCTCGGACCAGCCTGCACCGCCTGCGAGCCACCGCGGCACGAATGTCAGCACCAGCATCCCGCCCGCCACGATACCGCCCGTGACCACCAGCAGCCAGCTGGCGACACGGTTCACGAGCAGGAAGGCCGCCTCGCGATGTGCCGCACGGATCTCCTGCTGCAGCGTAGGCACTAGAGCCGCAGTAAGCGCCCCCTCGCCGAGCAAGCGGCGGAACAGGTTCGGCAGGGTGAATGCGGTATAAAATGCCGAGGCTAGCGCCTCGAGACCAAACACCGCCGTCACTAGCGCGTCCCGCACCAGCCCGAGACAGCGGGACGCAAAGGTAGCGCCCGCCACCACCCCGATGTTCAGAAAGCTCTTGGACACGTCACCACTCTGCGGAACGGCGGCGCTCCCCCGCAAGACTTAGGGCGCGGGCCCACGGCGGCGGGCCTCCCAGCGGTCCAGCGCCTCGGCGGTCGCTGCCTCGAGCGCACGGCCTTCCGCCCAATCTCTTTCCCACTGGGCCACAAGGGCCTCTCGGCGGCGGTGGATCTCCCGATGCGCCCCCAACGCGAAAGCCTCCGCAAGGGTCAATGCCGCGTTACGATAGAACGGGTGCATCGCGGCAACACTTCGCCCGAGATCCGCGCCGCGGCGGGCCAGCTCCGCGGCCACCAACGGCTCGGTCTTCCGGGTCAGCACCTCCGCCAAGGGCACCAACCGATCCGCACCGGCCTCGTCGGCGAACACGAAGCGCACCAACGTTGCCAGCAGCTCCCGGGCCTCCTCCGCCTCGAGGCTGGGAAGCACCCGCTGTCGCAAGTGATGGTGCCATCCGGTCTGCCACCAGAGCTCGCGCTCGTCCGGTCCCCCGAAACGACCAACGTACGTCTGCGCCAGCATCGCCTGCGGATCACCACCGGCCAGCAGGCGGGCGAGCAGCCGGGGCCATTCCCCACCCCGGCCCGACTCCGCAAGCAGAAAGGTAAACAGCCACGTCGCCCCCGCCGCATCCGCGTCGGGTAAGGACGCAGCCCGCGGACCGTCGAGCAGCTGGACCAGCCCGGGTGGCGACCGGCGTCGCGAAGTCTCGCGCAGCGCATCGAGCCTCGCCCCGTCAATTCGAGTTTCCCACCACCCCGCGGCACCGAGCACCAGCCAGGGCGCGACGACCGGCTGCACCATCGCCCCATGCAGGGCCACGCCGAGACGGTGCAGGAGGGCATCAACGAGCGCCACCCGCAGCGCTCGGCCTTCCTGCGCGCGCGGCCCGAGCCAGAGGGTCACTAGGCCACCGGTTTCGACTGCGACGTCGTGCGTCGGGGGCGCGCCAGGAGTCCCGGACGGCACTACCCGCACAAAGACCGGCGAGGGGAATGTCGGGGGCAGGCCCAGAGGCGCCGCGAGCAATTGCCACCCCTCCTCCGCCGCGGCCGCGACCCGATGCGCGAGGCTGGCGTCGATCGACGCCACCTCGAAGCGTCCGGCGAGACTAGCGGCCAGGACCGGCGCCGCGCCGCGCAGCGGTACGGTAGCCAGCAGGCCGAGGGCGAGCCACCGGAAGCAGTTCACGGCCGACGCAGCCGGAGTGTGGCCCCAGCGACCTCTAACTCCCGCGCCGCCGGCAAGGCCGCGCGCAGCTCCGGTGGTAACAACGGCTCCAAGGACTCCTGCCACGCGACCTCGGCCAGCACCGGCAGGCGATGCAGCGCGAGCCCGCCCAGGTAAGCCTCACGTACTTGGAGCGCCCAGCCGGCCCCGGCTCGCACCGGCACCGCTCGGGCCTGCAACACCGGTCGGACCTTGGCCGGCCAGGCCAGCACGTGCGCCAACTGGACGCGTCCCTCGGCGAGTCGCACGTTCGACCTCTCGCCCGCCTTCGTCCGCCCGAGCAGCGCGTTCAGCTCGGGTTCCGTAAAGGTCACATCCTGTCCCGCCCGCAAGGATTCGCGCCGGACGGGCGCCTCCCGAGCGCGCGCCGTATCCACCGCGCCCGCGACGTACCGCGCCGTCCCCGCCACCGGGCCTTCGCCCGCGCGAACCGGCCGCAGCGTGAGCACCAGCCCAGCCAGCACGATTCCCAGCAGCACAGCCCCGGCCGCGGCCCACGCCACTCCTCTCCATCCGGTTTCCTCCGCGTTCGTCGGTTTTGCCCGCACGGAAAATCAGGACTTTCCGCCCGCCGGTTTAGCCGGGGTCACGGCTTTCGCGTCGCCGCCCTTGCTCTCCCCGCCGCCCTTGCTGTCGCCTCCCTTAGGTGCGCCACTCTTGCGGTAATCCGTGATGTAGAAACCGGATCCTTTGAAGATCAGCCCACTACCGCCGCCGAGGAGGCGTTTCAGGCTCTTTTTCCCGCACGAGGGGCACCGAACCAACGGATCATCGCGCATCGACTGGAACTGCTCGAACGTGTGGTCGCACTTCTGGCAGGCGTATTCGTAGGTGGGCATGGCAAAAGCGCGGAGGCAATCCCTTGGATCAGCCGGAGGCGAGGTTGGAGTAAGGTGAGCCGGGGCCGCGTGGCAATCCCGCGCCTAGGAAGGGAGCGCCGACGCCGCCAGCACCCGGCGATAAAGAGCCTCGTATTTGGGCACCACCGCCGCCGCTGAAAAGACCGTCTCCGCCCGCCGCCGCGCCGCTTCCCCCAGCCGGCGCCGGCGCTCCCCGTCCTCCAGCAACGTCGTGACCGCCGCCGCCAGCGGCTCGGCCCCGCTCGCCGCCACCAGCAGGCCAGAGCGCCCATCCTGCACCACCTCCGGGATCCCCCCCACCGCGGTCGAGACACTCGGGCAGCCGAACCACATCGCCTCCAGCACTCCCAGGCAGAAACTTTCGGACTCCGAGGTGAACAGACCCAGGTCCGCCGCCTGCAGGAAATCCTCCACGTCGAAGACGTTCGCGCGCACCACCACCCGCGCCTCGAGGCCCAACCGGCGCACCAGCGGGACGTACGGCTGGAAGTCCCCGCCCGCGAGCACCAGCAGCTTCCACGGCCGCCCGGCCGGCACCAGCGCGAGCGCTTCCAGCAGCAGGTCGAACCGCTTCAGCGGCCGCAGATTCGACAGGTGCACCAGTAACGGCTCCTCTCCCACCCTGAGCTCCGCTCTCACCTCGGCGCGGGAGCGCGTGACCGGCCGCGGCGCGAAGAAGTTCGGGATCACGTCGATCGGGCGGTCCACCGCCAGCAACCGCCGCGTCTCGTCCCGCAACCAAGCCGAGACGGTCGTCACCGCATCGGATTGCTGCAGCGCGTGCCGGATCGCGGGACCGTATCCCGGGTCGCGGCCCAGGAGCGTCGTGTCGGTCCCGTGCAGGGTCGTCACGACGCGCGGCGGCCGCCCCGGGCCGGCCATCGCCCGGGCCAGGATCGCCGCGGTGGCGTGCGGGACCGCGTAGTGGACGTGCAGGATGTCGAGCCCGTGCTCGCGGGCCACCTCCGCCATCCGCACGGAAAGCGGCAAGGTGTAGTCCGGGTAGCGGAACAGCTCGTAGTCGTTGATCACCACGGGATGGAAGTGGATACCCGGGGTGGCCGCGGAAAGGCGGAAAGGGCGCTCGTAACTGATGAAGTGCACCGCGTGACCACGCCGGGCCAGCTCCTCGCCGAGGGCCGAGGCCAGGATCCCGCTCCCACCGACCGAGGGGTAGCAGGTGATGCCAACGCGCAGGGGACGCTCCGCGGCCATCTCAGAACCGGCGCACCGCGCGCGTCAGGCCTTCGAGCCCTGTCACCAGCGGGGCGCTGGCGGGAAACAGCGCCTGGGCGTGCTCCACTCCGGCCCGCAGGCCGAGCACCCGCGCCCGCGCGAGTTGCAGCTCCACGTAGTTGCGGGTCCGCAGCTGCGAGCCGTGCGCGGCCATCGCGGCGGTCCACGCCGACATCACCTCCGGTGCGGAAACGTCCACCACGATGCGATTCCCGCCGGCGGGCTCGGCATCGGGGGTCACCGCGTAATGGAAGAGTTGCCCGATCGCGTGCGGGGCTCCGCGCACCCCAGTAAGACCTCCGTATCGCGCCAGACGCGCCGCATCGCGCGTGATCCGGCCGAGCGCGGCGTGGTCGGGGTGCTGTTGCCCCTCCAACGTCGGCGCCAGGACGATCTCCGGCCGCAGGCGCCGGATCAGGCTTGCCAGCGCCCGAGCCGCGGGAGGACGGGCTTCGAGGCTCGCGTCACGTCCCAATATCAGGAACTCAAACGTGGCGCCAATTAACGCGGCCGCGCGCCGGGCCTCGCGCGCGCGCCCCCCGGGGGTGCCGTTGCTGGCCGCCTCCCCGCGGGTGCAGACGACGATGTGGACCGGCCGGCCGGCGCGGGCCGCTTGGCCCAGCACCGCCCCGCACCCGAACTCGACGTCGTCCGGATGCGCCCCCAGGGCGAGGAGCGGGGCAGGCTCAGACGAGGGCTTCTTCCGGTCGGTCGATGGCATCGCGGGGCACGAACGTGATCTCAGGCGCCTCCTCCCGGCGCAAGTACGCTTGTTCCCCGGCGCCCGCCACGTAATGCGTGCAGCGGATCACCGACTGCATCCAGCGCAGGCGCGTCTCCCGCGTCGGCGAGACCTGCACCGAGCCGAAGGGCGCGTCCGGCAGCTCGACGTAGGCGTCGCCGCCCTCGTGCAGGCGAAACCCACCCGCGACCCGGCGCGCCCGCACCACCTCGCCCCCGTGCGGCACATCGACGAAACAGTCCCCGATCGCGCAGGCGGCGCGGCGGAACGCGGGATCGGAGGAGCGCACGACGCGCACGCCCTCGAGCAGGCCCAGGCCGCGGTAAACCGAGAGGCAGAAATCGGCCACGTTCGCGCCCTCCGCCGCCTTGAACGCCGCGAGCGGTTCCGCCGGCACGTAGGCGCCCAGCTGCCGGATCATCCCCGCCTGCCATCCGGCCGGGATCCGCTTCAGGTGCAGCGGGGACCACTTGCGCTGGAGGCGGTTGGCGAAGGCGAAATTGAGGGTCGCGACCTCCCCCGTGCGCCGGTGCCGCAGCAGGGTCTGGGTCTCCCGGGGGTCGTGGTCGCTGTCGTGGTAAAAGAGGACGATCTCGCCCCCGAGCTCCGCCTGCAGACGGCGCGCGGTCGTGAACTTCGCCGCAAGGAAGCGCCGGGGGAAGAAGCCGCACGGCTGCTGCCCGAAGCAGATGACCGGGCCCGCGCTCACCGGCGCTCCTCCATCCGCCGGGGCAGCAGCGCCTGCAGCAGCACGCTCAGGCCGAAGCAGGCCCCGCAACCGATCAGGTTGTACCAGAGGTAGGAGATGCTCAGCGTCCGGAACAGCACCAGCACGAGCACCTGGGCCGCGATCGCGCCCCAGAAAACCGCCGTGCCCCCGACCCGCCGGGCGAAGAACGCGACCAGGAAAAGCCCGAGCACCACGCCGTAGAAGAGCGAGCCCAGGATGTTGATCGCCTCGATCAGGTTCTCGGAAAACCGCGCGAACAGCGCGAAGCCGATCGCGAATAGGCCCCAGCCGGCCGTGAACACCTTCGCCAGCCGGACCTCGCCGGCCTCGTCGGTGCCGGCCCGCGGCCGCAGGTGGCGCCAGAAGTCCACCGCCGTGGTCGTCCCGAGGGCGTTGAGCTCACTCGCCTTCGAGCCAAGCGCGGCGGCGAACATCACCGCGACGAGCAGGCCGATCAGCCCGTGCGGCAGCTGCCCGAGGATAAAGTGCATGAAGACGTAATCCGAGTCCTTCGTCTTGGCCCGCGGATCCGCCGCGACGAGCGCCGCCTTGGCCTCGCGCCGCACGGCCTCGACCCCGGCCTGCGCCGACCGCAGGGCCTGCTTTGCCGCGGCCTCCACGGCGGGCTCGGTCTTTTCCCGGGCCGCCAGCCACGCCCGCGCCGCCGCCTGCCGCTGCGCGTGAGCCGTGGCGTGGCTTTCCTCCAGCTCCCGGAACCGCGCGGAGGCGGGCCCCGCGGCGTGCCGTTCCCACTCGGCCCGGTTGAAGAACACCGGCGCGGGCTGGAAATGGTAAAAGACAAACATCATCGTCCCGAGCAGCAGGATCAGGAACTGCATCGGGATCTTCAGCAGCGCGTTGAAGACCAAGCCCAGCCGTCCCTCGCGCAGGCCCGCACCACCGATGTAGCGCTGCACCTGCGACTGGTCCGTGCCGAAGTAAGAGAGCGACAGGAAGAGCCCGCCGAGCAGGCCGCTCCAGAAGGTGTAGCGCCGGTCCGGATCGAACGAGAAGTCGACGGCCTCCAGTCGCCCGAGCGCCCCGGCGACCGCCAGGCCGTCGTCCGGCAGGCGCTGCCAGAGGAGCACGAACGCCGTCACCATCCCGCCAAAGATCACCGCCATCTGCCCCTTCTGCGTGAGGCTCACCGCCACGCTGCCACCCGTCACGGTGTACGCGACCACCAGCAGGCCCGTGCCGATGATGGTCGCGTCAATCGGCCAGCCGAGCACCGTGGACAGGATGATGGCGGGCGCGTAGATGGTTACCCCGCTCGCCAGCCCCCGCTGCAGCAGGAACAGCGCGGCGCCCAGGAGCCGCGTCTTCCCGTCGAAGCGCCGCCCCAGATACTCGTACGCCGTGTAGACGCCCAACTTCCGGTACACCGGGAGGAACACCGCGCAGACCAAAATCAGCGCCAGCGGCAGGCCGAAGTAGTTCTGGACGAACCCCAGGCCGCTCTCGAAGCCCTGCCCCGGGATCGACAGGAAGGTGATCGCGCTGGCCTGCGTGGCGGCGACCGACACGCCGATCGTGAACCAGCGCGTCCCCTGGTTGCCTCGCAGGTAGGCGTCGAGCTGCTCGGTCCGCCGCGACTTCCACGTGCCATAGGCCGCGATGCCCAGCATCGTCCCGAGCAGGACCAGCCAATCGAGGGCGTTCATCGGTAATGCGCGGTGAACCACGCGAGGCCCACGACGAGCAGGGCGAAGACCACGAGGATCAGCGCGTAGACCTGGCTCCAGCGCGAAAGGCCCGGCAGACCGGGCGGCTCCTCCGCGTCAGGGGCGCGCGCCGGGGGGACCGGATCGGCGGGGCGCTTCATCGGGCGGGGGAAAGGAGGTTGGCGAGCAGGCGGTAAGCGCCCGGCACGCCCGCGGGCAGCTGGCGGAAGAAGGCCAGCCCCGTGTAGACGTAGCGGCCGCGCCCGTGCGTCGCCACCAGCAGGCCGCTCCGCAGCGGCGCCTCGCCGGGGTCCGCGAGGGCCAGCACGGCCTCCCAGCGGGCCTCGTCCCAGCTGCTCGGGAAGTAAGCCCCGCGCTCCTGCACCCAGCCCGCGAAATCCTCCGGCCCGATGCGGTTCGGGGCGTTCAGGACGGGATGCGCCGGCAACAGGAAGGTCACCGGCGAACGCTCATCGGTCACCCGCAGCTGCGGCGCCGGCCCCTGGATCGAGAGCGGATGCGGCCCGAGGTTCGCGGCGGCGAGGCCATTGGGCCGGTTGTACTGGGCCACGACGGTTCCGCCCTGTTCCACCCAGGCGAAGAGCCCGGGCAGGTTCGCGGCGAGATCGTCCCGCTCATTGAAGGCGCGCACACCGAT
>SYDD01000182.1 GCA_005786775.1 Opitutaceae bacterium | reverse complement strand
CGCGCGGAGGCGCACGGCTACCGGCTGGAGAACTTCTGGCTGAAGGCTCCGGGGATGACGCCGCCGCGCCTGGCCCAGATCCTCGCCGCGCGTGGGATCCGCGGCGTGTTCTGCCTCGGCAGCCTAGACCCGGAGGAGCGCTTCCCGGCGGCGCTGCGGCGGTTCGCCGTGGTCACCCAGGGCGTCAGCATCCCCGACCGGATGCACCGGGTGATGAGCCATTTCACGGCGGATGCCCGGACGCTCTGGGGTGAATTGCAGCGGCGCGGTTACCGTCGGCCGGGGCTGGGGATCCTCTTCTCGGGGGACCGGCGGACCGACCACCTCTACTCGGCGACTTTCCTCAGTGAGCAGGAGCGGGCGGGGACGGCGCCGCCCGTGCCGGTCCTGCGGGCGGAGGCGTGGGACGAGGCGGAGTTCGCGCGCTGGTTCGACGCGCACCAGCCCGACGTGATCGTGCTGCACCAGTACGCGGACTACGTGCGCGCGGTGGAGGCGTTCCTCGCGCGCCGCAAGCTGCGCGTGCCGCGCGACGTCGGGCTGGCCCTGCTGGACAAGATTGAGGACCGGGGACGCCACGCGGGGATTTGCCAGGATCCCGTGCGGATCGGGGCGATGGCGGCGGAGCTGCTGCTGGGGCGCCTGCTGCTGCACGATCTGGAGACGCCAGAGCATCCGAAGGTGGAGCTGGTGGGGGGCGCCTGGAACGAGGGCCGGACGCTGCGGCGGGCGCGGGCGCGTGGCTGATTGGCGCGGCGGCGTAACTGGTACTGGGGGCGGGGCTCGAACCTGCTCGGTCAAGAGCGTCTCGGCCGGGGTCGCGACTACGTCGATGCACCGGCTGACAGTGAAATTAATGCCCGGACGGACTGTTCCGGTCGCCACCAGCTTGGTCCCGTCGGCAAGAGCCGGCTCCAGATGAGTCGACTCGAGCCCAGCCACCTACTCCGGGCTAAGTCCGGCGGTTAGTCGGGCCGAGCTGAAGACGGACGAGGAAGAGAAGGACTCCCCTAATAATTTCAGAGCGGGGGCTTTTCCCCGATCCAGAAAAACCACGGGGCCTTTAAACCGGCCAGGTACGGCACCCGGTCCCTCCCCTGCCACTGACTCCGGGTCCTGCCGCCGAGCCCCTGCAGTGCCGCGACCGTATCAGGCCGCAGCCAGACGCCGTCGTGCCTGAACCAGCGCGGCCAGAACCACCGGTCCCAGCGGCTGAGTGGCGCGAATCCCGGGGGTGGGATCCGCGGCAACGTGTAGAAGTCGACAATCGCCAGACACCCGCCGGGTCGCAGGACCCGCCACGCATTGTCCAAGACGCCCCGCCAGTCAGGCATCATGCTTAGCGAGTAGGACAGGACCACCAGATCGACGGGCCCGGCGGGGACCACGGTGGTGGCGTCCTGCTCGGTGCAGCAGACATTGCCGCGAGCCGCGAATCGCTGGCGCGCGACGCCGAGCAGTGGCGCGCACAGGTCGACCAGCTCAAGCCGCGCTAGGCCGGACAATTGTCCCGCGACGTATTCCCAATGCCGGCCGGTGCCCGCGCCCAGATCGAGCACCCGGAGGCCGGGCCGGAGCGGCAGGGCGCGCATCAGCGGTTCGCGGCCGGGCAGCAGCCGTTCCCGAAATCGGTCATAGACCTCAGCCTGCGGCGCGTAGAAGGCGTTGAGCGCCGCGGCGTGTGGGGCGCGGCGGTCGCGTCCGCGGGCCAGGAGCCACAGCACCCGGAGGTCGTCGCGCCAGCTTCCAACCTTATGCATGACGCACCTCGGCGATGTGGAAGCTGGCATACGTGTGCACGCGATCCCGCGCGTGCAGCTCCTCGGCCAGCTGCGTGTGGAATCGTAGCCAGTGCGTCAGCGGCTCGCGTTGCGGGCCGGTCCGCACCGACTCGAGGAACGGCGGCTGCTTGTGGGCGGATCGGAAAAGGATTCGCGCGCCCGGCCGGGCACACCGACGGATCTCCGTCCATTCCGCCTCCAGCGCCGCGGGGTCGCGCCCAGTCATCCAGTCAAGATGGTCGAGGAGGACAAAGCGGTCGAAGGGTTCGGTCTCGCGCCGGAGTAGGCCCGTCACCGTGTCCGTCTGGACGCGGATTGCGTCCACCGCCCCGAGCTTGAGCCGCGCGAAACCCGCGGGCGTGAGGTAGCGTGGGCAGCACGCAGGGGCGAAACGACCGAAGGTATAGAGGTACCAAAAATAGTTCTCCCGCGCCGGCAGGGTGCGGAAGAGCGAGTCGACCGCCTCCTCGACAAAGCCAGCGATGCCGCGCGGATACTGGGAGGTGATCAGATGGCGCTGGGCGCTGGGCACGCCGAGCAGGGCGAGCAGCGACTCCCGCGAGAAGATCCAACGGATGGCCGGGTTCCAGAGCCGGGGCCGGATCCGCCGGTCGTAGTAGGCGGCTTGCTCGGTCAGGGAATCGATCGCGAACACCGTCTCGATATCGCGCCACAAGCCCGGCAGCGACTGGCACGCGCGGCGGATCAAGCGGCTGAACAGCCCGCAGAGTCCGTGGTGATGGAGCGGTCTTGCGGCGTGGAACCAGTG
>SYDD01000181.1 GCA_005786775.1 Opitutaceae bacterium | reverse complement strand
TGGGGCCGCTACGCCTCCGCCTACGCGAAGGCCGACGGCCGGCCGACCGTGAACGACGTCATCGCCACGCCGAACGTCGACCGACTCGCCCGCGAGGGCGTCCTCTTCCGCCACGCGTTCGTCAACGCCCCCTCCTGCACTCCCTGCCGCAGCTCGCTCCTCTCGGGACGTTACTTCTTCAACACCGGCCGCGGCGCAATTTTGCAGGGCGCCGTGTGGGACCCCGCGATCCCGAGCTTTCCGCTGCGGCTGCGCGACGCCGGCTACCACATCGGCAAGAGTTACAAGGTGTGGAGCCCCGGTACGCCCGCGGACGCGCCCTTCGGCGAGCAGCGGCACGCCTACGAGCAGGCCGGCCGCGCGCCCAACAATTTCTCCGAGGAAGTCACCGCCCGCGTCGCCAAGGGCCAGCCCCTCGCCGCCGCCCGGGCCGAGCTCCTCGCCCAAGTGCGGGGCAACTTCGACGCCTTCCTCGCCGACCGGAAACCCGGCCAGCCCTGGCACTACTTCTTCGGCACCACCACCACGCACCGCAAGTGGGTCCGTGGCTCCGGCCTCGCCCTCTGGGGCATCGACCCGGAACGCCTCCGCGGCCGCCTGCCCGCCTTCCTCCCGGACGTCCCCGAGGTGCGCGAGGACGTCGCCGATTACCTCGGTGAGTGCCAGGCGGTCGACGCCTACCTCGGGGTGCTGCGCGAACGCCTCGAGGCCACCGGCGAGCTGGAGCGGACGCTGATCATCGTCAGCGGCGACCATGGGATGCCGGGCGTCCCCTCCGGCAAGTGCAACCTGTACGACCACGGCACCGCGGTGTCGCTCATCGCCCGCGTCCCCGGCGCCCGCCCGGGCCGGGTGGTGGACGACTTCGTCTGCCTGCCCGACCTGGCCCCCACCTTCATGGAGATCGGCGGCGTCACCCCGCCCGCCGGCCTCTACGGCCGCTCGCTGCTCGGCGTCCTGCGCTCGGACCGCGAAGGCCAGGTGGATCCGACCCGCACCTGGGTGATCACCGGCCGGGAGCGCCACGTGGAGAACGCGCGCGAGGGCTACCTGCCCTACCCGATGCGCGCGCTCCGCACCAAGGATTACGTGTACATCCGCAACTTCGCGGCCGACCGGATGCCGATGGGCGATGCGAAGGACGCCCTGCAGCCGGCGGTGCTCGCGGCGGACACCCTCGCCGAGGAGACCCGCGTCGGCTACGCCGATATGGACGGCAGCCCGACCAAGGCTTGGCTCATTCGGAACCGCGAAGACCCGCGCTGGAAGTGGCATTTCGACCACGCGTTCGGCCCGCGCCCGGCGGAGGAGCTTTACGACCTGCGCCGCGACCCGGACCAGATTCGCAACGTCGCCGCCGATCCCGCGCACGCCGCCGCCAAGGCCGAGCTAGCCGCGCGGCTGATGCGGGAATTGACCGCCGCCGGCGATCCGCGCGTGACGGGCGACGGCCTTACCTTCGAGCGTCCCCCATTTTCCGGGCCGTTGCCGGGAGACGCAGGCAAGGGCAGGAAGAAGGCCAAGGCCGGGGACTGATCCCCCGGCGGCGCGGCTCCTGCCGGCACCCCAGAGAAAAGGCCCGGCCCCCCGGGGGGGCACGGGCCTCGGATGGGGAGCCCGGCGGCTCAGGCCTTGAACACCGGGATGGCGAAGGCGCCGCGGCCGGCACGCTTCAGCAACGGGTTCTTGTTGGCCGCCGCCGCCACGGCGGCGTTCGGACCGGTGAACTGCTCGGTCTTTCCGTCGAGGACCAGCTGCGGGCCGACCACGGTCTTGGTGCCCGCGGTGTCCACGTTGTTGGCCTTCAGGTGCTCGAGCATCCGGTTGTAGGAGTCCTGCGTGTTCTTGTCGCCCTTGATGGCCTCGGCCAGCTCGGCGTTGCTCTTCTCGGCGCCGAGCAGGTACGAGACGTTGCCCAGGTGGCAGAGCGCGGAGGAATAATGGCACTCCTCGATGGTGGAGCGGACGACCTTGCGGGTCTGGGCGGCCGTGACGAACGCCGCGCGGTGCTGGCCGAGGGTGTTCTTGGCGAACTTCTGGAGCACCTTCTTGTCGTCGCCGTAGACCAGCGCGCCGCCATTGGAGCCGATGGTCACGTAACCCTTCTCGCACTGCACCACGACGCCGACGTCGGTGCCGAGGAACTTGTCCATCGCGCGCATCCCGGCCTTCATCGGGAGGCCGCGGACCTCGAAGATCAGCGGAGCCTTGGCGTAGCCAAAAACGGAGACCAGCGTGTTGGGGGTCTCGGCGTCGTCGCGGTAACCGAAGCGGCCGCCGAAGCTCATCACGGTCGAGGGCAGGCCGGGCTCGCCAAGGAACCAGCGAGCGACGTCCATCTGGTGGATACCTTGGTTGGTGATGTCGCCGCCGCCGCAGTTCCAGAACCAGTGCCAGTCGTAGTGCACGGTACCGTTCGACTTCGAGTTGCGGCGGGGCGGGGTCAGGTCGGCCGGGCCGGTCCAGAGGTCGTAGTTGATCGAGTCCGGCACCTTCTGGGCGCCCTGGGTCTGGCCGATGCTGTCGCGGGTCTTGTAGCAGAGTCCGCGGGCCCAGAGGATACGGCCGATCTGGCCCGACTTCACGAAGTCGATGGCGTCATAAATGTCCTCCGAGGAGCGGTTCTGCGTGCCGGCGAAGACGATGTTCTTGCTGTGCTTGCGGGCGGCCTCGACGGCCTGGCGGCCTTCCCAGACGTTATGGGAGAGCGGCTTCTCGACGTACACGTCCTTGCCGGCCTGGAGGGCCCAGATCGTCTGCAAGGAATGCTGGTGGTTGGGCGAGGCGAGGACGACGGCGTCGATGTCCTTGCTCTCGAGCAGCTTCCGGTAGTCGGTGAAGGTCGCCGGTTTCACCCCGGCCTTCTCGCAATCGTCCTTGCGGCGGCCGAGCACCTCGGAGTCGACGTCGCAGATGGCGACCAGCCGGGAGCCCTTCAGCTTGGTGGCGTGGTCCATCATATGGCCGCGGCCCTGGGAGCGGAGGCCGACGACGGCGACGCGGAGGTCGCCGTTGGCGCTGCCGGCGGCGGGGGCGGCCTGGCCGTAAAGCCGGGTGCCGGCGAGCGCGGCACCGCCGGCGAGGGAGGTCTTGAGGAATTCCTTGCGGGTCCAGTGGTTCATAGGGGAGGAACGATTGAGGTTGGGGGAGACTTGCGGCGGGGGCGGACGCTCTGGCGCGAGGCCGGGGCGGGCTTCCACGGGGGAAACGCCACGACTCGGGCACACGCGTCAAGGGAGGTCAACCTTCAGGTTCGCTGGACGGTCCGACGGCGGGAAGGATGCGCGGGGACGCGCGCAGACCCCGGTTGCCAAGGCGGCGCCGACCCCGCTGACTGCCCAGGCGATGACCTCCCCTGACCTGCCCGTCGCCATCCTCGCCGGCGGCCTCGCGACCCGCCTGCGGCCCATCACCGAGAAGGTGCCGAAGCTGCTGGTCGAGGTCGCGGGCGAGCCGTTCTTCTCGCACCAGCTGCGCTTGCTGCACGCGGCCGGCCTGCGGCGCCTCGTGATCTGCGTGGGCCACCTGGGCGAGCGGATCGTCGAGCGCTACGGGGATGGGCGCGACTGGGGCGTGCGCATCGACTACGCCTTCGACGGCCCGCGCCTGCTCGGCACCGGCGGGGCGCTGATCGCGGCCCTGCCGCTCCTCGGCGACGCGTTCTATGTTCTGTACGGCGACAGTTACCTGCCGATCGACTACCGCGCCGTGGGCGAGGCTTTCCGACGGTCGGGCCGCCTCGGGCTGATGACGGTCTACGAGAACCGCGGCCGCTACGACACCAGCAACGTGTGGTATGAGGACGGCCGCATCCGCGTGTACGACAAGCGGAACCGGCTGCCCCAGATGCACCACATCGATTATGGGCTGGGCGTATTCCGCGCCGACGCCTTCGCCGGACACCCGCGCGACGCCGTGGTGGACCTCGCCGCCGTGCAGACGGACCTCTGCACGCGGGGGGAACTCGCCGGCCAAGAGATCCGGGAACGCTTCTACGAGATCGGGTCCCACGAGGGCCTCGCCGAACTCGATGCGCTGCTGCGGCAGCGACCCGCCGGAACCTAAAGGGCCCCTGCGTCGAAAGCGGCGGCCCGCCCCACCCGCCCCCGTCGCCCCGCGATGAAACTCCCCTGCCTCCTTCCCGCCCTCCTCTTCGCCGCGATCCCGTGGCTGCCGGCCGCCAACGTCCGCGATTTCGGCGCGCGGGGGGATGGAATCGCCGATGACACCGCGGCGGTCGCAGCCGCCGTGCGGGCCGCGACCGACGGACCCATCGAGTTCCCCCGCGGACGCTACCGCCTCACCCGGACCGTTGAGGTCGCGCTCGCGACGGCCGGGCCGCTGGGAATCACGGGGCGGGCCGGCGCCGCCAGCGTGGTGATGGCCGGACCGGGCCCGGCCTTCCGCTTCATCGGTTCCCACGACCGCGGCACGGCCGACCCGCGGTCGGTCCGCCCGGTCACCCGGGACCAGGAGCGCCTGCCCGTCGTCGCGGACCTCGAGATCACTGGTGCGCATCCGGAGGCCGATGGCATCGAGTTCCGCCACACCCTGCAGCCCACCATCCGCGGCGTCCTGATCCGCCAGGTCCGGCACGGCCTGCATTTCACCGGCCGCAACCGCAACGTGCTGATCCACGGGTCGCACATCTACGACTGCCACGGCATCGGGGTCTTCCTCGACGCGGCGAACATCCACCAGATCATCATCGGCGACAGCCACCTCAGCTACTGCCGCCAGGGGGGCATCAAGGTCGTGGCGAGCGAGATCCGGAACTTCCAGATCACCGGCAACGACATCGAGTACAACTTCGCCGCCGGGGGGCCGCCGGTCGCGGACATCTGGTTTGATCTCGCGGGCACGGGCAGCGTCCGGGAGGGCACGATCTCGGGTAACACCATCCAGGCGCTGCAGAGCCCGGGCGGGGCCAACCTTCGCTTCACGGGCATCCCGGGAAATCCGCTCAAGGTCGGCGTCTGGAGCATCACGGGCAACCATTTCGCCAGCCAAGAGACCAGCATCCACCTCGCGGACGCTGCCGGCGTCACGATCACCGGCAACACCTTCCTGCGCGGCTTTACGCACCACCTCCTGATCGAGCGCAGCCGCAACATCCTCGTCAGCGGCAACATCCTCGACCGCAACGCTGACTACTTTCCACCGGGCACTGCGGCCCGGGGCGGAATTGTCGTCGACCGCAGCACTGCCGTGTTGATCAGTCAGAACCTGATCGAGGGCGTCGAGGCCGGGTCGGCGGAGGCCGGGGGAGCCGTGCTGGTTTCCGGCAGCCGCGAGGTTTCCGTGCTCGGCAACCAGATCCGCGCCCCCCGCTTCCGCGGCCTGCACGTGCGCGGCAGCACCAACGTGCAGGTGGCGGACAACCTCGTCACCGAGGAGCCAGGCCGGGAGCGGATGCTCGCCGCCTTGGAACTGGAGGGCGAGTGCCCGGGCACCGTGGTGCGCGGCAACCTCCTCGCCCGCGGCCGGAACGGAAGCGTCGTGAACCGCGCCACCGGCGCCACCGTCACGCCCCCGGACCTCGCCCGCTGACTCTCGGCTCCCCGCCCCTGCCTTCGCTTCTCATTCGATTCTCCTTCGATCCCAGAAAGTCCCGGCCGCGGTTGCCGGACCGGTCGGCGGGCCCTCTCGAAACAGTTCCCGGGCAAGTTTGCGGAAACATCTACCGTCACTCCGGTGTCGCATCGCCTGATGAACGCCTCCGCCGCCCCCACTCGCCCCCACCGGATCGTCTCGCTGCTCGTGGCCACGGGGCTGCTAGGTGCGTTCTCCCTCGCGGGCGAACCGCCGGCGGCACTGGACCGCAACACGATCTCCGCCGCCGCACCGATGACGCTCGAAGTTGAGGGCTCCGGGGTCCACGGGCAACTCGTGGTGGCGCCGGAGCTGGTCGGCCCGGATGCCGGCGCGGAACTCGTCTACAAAATCGTGGCGGCGCCCCTACACGGGCGCGTCGGCCTCGCCGGAGGGGATGAGGGCGACCTCTTCCGCACCCAGACCTCGCGCCTCGGCTACTTCGCCTACCGCCCGCGCGAGGGCTTCGCCGGCGAGGACTCGTTCACCTACACCGTGCGCAACGCCACCACTGGGCTCTCCTTCCGGAACACGGTCGTGCTCACTGTCCTCCCGCCGCCGCCCGTAGTGCTGGAGAAGTTCGAGGTTGGCGCCGCCCGCGCTCGCCCACCGCAGGTCCGCGCGGTCGCCCTCGTCACCCGGCCCAACACCCCGGTCTCTACCCGTCTGCCTAGCCACGAGGAGGCGCTGGCGCCGGCCGATCGGCTCCTCATCCCCGGCCCCAAGGTCGCCTACGTGCTGGATGCGAAGGCAGGCCCGCGGAACGGGGTCGCCCGCCTCGATCGCGCCACCGGCCAGCTGACCTACGCTCCCCACCCCGGCTTCATCGGCGAGGAGCGCTTCGGCTACTACACGGTCGACGAAAACAACCCACACCTCGGAGCGGAAAACATCGTCGTGGTCAGCGTGGAGCCCATCCGCCGCTCGCGGGAGCTTTCCGTCGATCGCTCCCGCAGCCGCGAAGTCGACCTGGTGTTCGTAATCAACAACTCGCCCTCGATGGGCAAACACCAGGAACGCCTCGTCGCCACCCTCGCCCGATTCCGGCAGCTGTTCCACGCGCGGGACCTCGACTACCGCATCGGCGTGTTGACTACCGACTTCGTCAACGCCGACCCCGGCCGCAGTCCGGAGCAGCAGCGGTTCTACAAGGAGGTCCGCGCGGGGCGGCTCGATGCGGCAGGTAATCCCGTGCTGGACGCGCGCGGACGTCCCCAAACGACCACTAAGCGAGTCGCCAGCAACGGAGTCCTCGTCTCGCTGCCAGCGCTGCCGGAGCCCTGGATCACGCCCCAGACCCCGGACGCCGTCTTCGCGGAGCTGGTGCAGGTGGGTACCAACGGCGACAGCAACCGCACGGCGTTCACCGCGACTTACAATTTTGTAGCGGGGTACCAAAACCAGGAACACGCGTTCCTGCGCCCGGGAGCGCCCACCTTTGTGGTCTTCTTTATGGATGAGGAGGAGACGCGGATGGCCACGTGGAAGGAGCAGGCCGGCCGTGTGCCGCGGGCCGAGTGGATTGAGGACGGCCAGCTGCCCGCGCTGCTTGCCGCGTTCAACACGCGGGCCCCCGCCGGCGCCCGCCAAACGCTTGACGGGTACATCAACCAATGGGTGCTGCGGCCGTTCATCATCGCAAAGGGCAACCGGCGCGGTCAGTTGGAGATCCACGCCGTGGTCTCCCCGGGGAACGTGTCGCACCGCCGCGCCGCGGAACTGACCGGGGGCAGCGTGCTCAACATCGAGGAGGACTTCTCGGGCGCATTGGCTGCGCTGGGCGATCGGATCGCGGACACGGTTGCGGTCGCGCTCGAGCCGGTCGAGGGCGGGGCGAGCCTATACCGGAAGAGCCTGCAGGTGCTGGTCGATGGCCGGGAGGTGACAGCCGACCCGCGGGACGGGTGGATGTACGATGAGCTCAAGCACAGCATCCGGTTCCAGGGCGCCGCGAAGGGCCGGGCCGCCCTCGCGCGGATCGAGATCCGCTACGAGGAGCACCGCTGAGGCGCCGCGGGCCGCCTGCGCTCGGCGCTAGCCTTTCGGCGCGGGATCCGTTTGCTCCCGGCGATGCCCCTTCCTACCCGCCTGTGCACGGCGCTCCTGCTGGGCGCCCTGACCCTCCCCGCGGCCGCGCCCCGTTTCGCCCACGAGGACAGCGACCTGCGGCCCGACCCGGCCGCCCGCTTTGGCAAGCTCGAGAACGGCCTGCGCTACGTCGTCCTGCGCAACGCCGAGCCGAAGGGACGCGCCTCCCTCCGCCTCCTCATCCACGCGGGCAGCCTGCACGAGGAGGAGGACCAGCGTGGCGTCGCCCACTTCCTCGAGCACATGGCCTTCAACGGCAGCCGCAACTTCGCACCCGGCACGCTCGTGGAGTTCTTCCAGCGGATGGGGATGAGCTTCGGCGGGGACACCAACGCCTCCACCGGCTTCGACCGCACACTCTACCTGCTCGAGCTGCCCGAGACTTCCGAGGCCACCCTCGCCGAGGGCCTCCGCGTCTTCGGCGACTACGCCGCCGGACTCCTCCTCGCCCCCGCGGAAATCGACCGCGAGCGCGGTATCATCCTCAGCGAGAAGCGCGCGCGCGACACCGTCGGCTTCCGCACCGCCGTCGCCCAGTTCGAGTTCATGCTCGGCGACACGCTCCTGCCGCGCCGGATGCCGATCGGCACCGCCGAGGTGATCCAGGGCGCCCCGCGCGAGCGCTTCGTCGCCTTCTGGGACCGCTGGTACCGCCCCGAGCGGATGGCCGCGGTGATCGTCGGCGACGTGGACCCCGACCTGGCGGAACGCCTGCTACGCGCCGCCTTCGCGCCGCTCGCCGGGCGCGGCCCCGCCCCCGCCGACCCGGACCGGGGCCGCGTCACTCGATTTGAGGGCGTGCGGGCCCGCTTTCACCCAGAGGCCGAGGCGACCGCCACCAGCGTGTCGCTCGCCGTGATGGCCCCCTATCAGGCGGAGCCCGACACCGCCGCCCAGCGGGTGCGCCGCCTGCCGCGGCAGTTCGCGGTGTCGATGCTCAACCGGCGGCTCTCCGTCCTCGCCCGACGGGAGGGGGCCGCCTTCAGCGCCGCGCGCGTCTCGGTCAACCAGGGCTACAAGCTCTACCAGGAGGCCACGGTCGATCTCACCTGCAAGCCCGAGCAGTGGTCCGCGGCACTCGCAGTCGGCGAGCAGGAGCTGCGGCGCGCGCTGGAGCACGGGTTCCAGGAGGGCGAACTGGCCGAGACCAAGGCCTCGTACCGCAACGCCCTGGAGCAGGCGGTCCGCGGGGCCGCCACACGGCGCTCGGGCAACCTCGCAGGGGAGATCGCGCAGTCGATCCTCGACGAGCGGGTGTTCACGCACCCGGCGGCGGGCCGCGACCTGTACCTGCCGGCGGTCGAGCGCATCACGGTGGCGGAATGCCTCGCGGCGCTGCGGGAGGCGTTCACGGGGAACGGGCGCCACCTGATGGTCAGCGGCAACGTGACCCTGCCCGGAGACGCCGCCGCGGCGATCGTCGCCGCGCACGCCGCATCCACCCAAGTCCCGGTGACCCCGCCCGCGGACGCGGCCGAGGCGCGCTGGGCCTACACCGATTTCGGGCCGCCGGGCCGCGTAACGCGCCGGGAACACGTCGCGGACCTCGACGTCACGCTCATCACCTTCGCCAACGGAGTACGCCTCAACCTCAAGCGCACGGACTTCGAGGCCGGTATCCGAGTGGGCGCGCGGGTCGGCACGGGCGGGCTGACCGAGCCGGCAGACCGGCGTGGACTCGTGCTGCTCGCCAACAGCGCGTTCACCGCCGGCGGGCTCGGGCGACACGGCGTCGACGACCTCCGCCGGGTGCTCGCGGGCCGCAATGCCGGAGTCGGCTTCCGCGTCGGCCAGGACGCGCTTGAGCTTGGTAACGCGGGCGGCGGGGGCGGACGCGGTGGACGGGGCGGCGGCGGGGGCGCTACGACGCGGGACGACCTGCTGCTCACGCTCCAGTTGCTCACCGCCCATCTCACCGACCCCGGTTACCGGCCCGAGGCGCTCCGCCAGGTCCGTACCGGGATGGAGCAGATGTACACCGGCTTCGCGCACACGCCCAACGGGCCGCTCTCCACGGAGGTCGCGAACCTGATCGCGGGCGGCGACCACCGCTTCGGCGTGCCGCCGCGCGAGGTGCTGCTGGCCCGCGACCTCGGCGAGGTCCGGCAGTGGCTCGCGCCCCAGCTGACCCGCGGCGCGATCGAGGTGGCCTTGATCGGCGACCTCGACGTCGAGGCGGCGATCGACGCCGTTGCTCGCACGCTCGGCGCCCTGCCGGCGCGTGAGGAGCGGCCCGCGCTCGCAGACCTGCGGAAGCTCATTTTCCCCCGTGAGCCCTTCACCCGAGAATACCGGATCAGCTCCGAGATTCCGAAGGGCGTGGTCGCGCTGTTCTGGCCGACCGCGGACGGCTCCGACATCCGCCGAACCCGCCGCCTGACCCTCCTGGCCAGCGTGTTTAGCGACCGGTTACGGGTGCGGATCCGCGAGGAGATGGGCGGCACCTACAGCCCGCGCGCGGCCAGCTCCGCCAGCGACACCTTCGCTGGATACGGCTACCTCTCCACCTCGATCGACGTCGACCCGGCCGCCGCCGCCAAGGTGCGCGAGGCCGTGGTGGACCTGGCGGACGACCTCGCCCGGAACGGGGTTACCGCCGAGGAGCTCGAACGCGCCCGCCTGCCGGCACGGACCGCCGCCCGCGAGTCGCTCCGCACCAACGCCTACTGGCTTCAGGCCGTCCTCGCCCGCGCGCAGGAGAAACCCGAGGTGCTCGACTGGGCGCGCTCCCGCACCGCGGACCTTGAGGCCGTGACCGCGGCCGAGCTCTCCGCCCTCGCGCGCGCGTACCTCGGCCGCGAGCGCGTGAGCCGCGTCACCGTCCTGCCGGGCTCCTGACGCGCGGCGGTTTTTCGATCGCGTCCC
>SYDD01000180.1 GCA_005786775.1 Opitutaceae bacterium | reverse complement strand
CTCTGCCTCGGCCACGCCGGGTACAGTGCTCACGCAGGTGGAGTTCTTCGCGGGGGCCACCTCCCTCGGCGTGGTCCCCTCCGCGCCCTTCACGCTGGCGTGGACCCCGGCCGCGGTGGGCACTTTCGCGATTCGGGCCCGCGTCACCGATTCCGCGGGTACCACCGCCGACTCTGCCTCCGTTAATGTGACGGTCGGCCAGTCCTCTTCCGCTTTCGTCGCCGTCACAAGCCCCGTCCCGGGCGCCGTCGTCACGGTCGGCGTGCCCACGGATGTCACGGCAACAGCCAACGCACCGACGCCCGGCGCGGTGGTCAGCCAGGTACAGTTCCTCGCGAGTGGTACTGTGATCGGCACCGTGACGGCCCCCGTGGCAGGCATTTATTCGGTCAAGTGGAGCCCAGCGGCAGGCAACGCGACGTTGACCGCGCGGGTGACGGACAGCCTTGGCGGGACGGCTACTTCCTCCGGCGTGACCGTCACCGGCGTGGTGGCGACAAGCGTCTCCCTGACCGCCCCCGCCAACAATGCCACCGCCGTCGTCGGCACGGCGGTTAACCTGACGGCTTCTGCGGCGGCCGCCGCTGGGTCGATCATCACGCAGGTCGAATTCCTCGCGGCCGGCGTTCCGGTCGGCACGGTCACTTCCGCGCCCTTTACGCTGCCTTGGACTCCCGCTACGGCGGGCCCCACCGCCGTCACGGCCCGCGCGACCGATTCGTTCGGCAATGTGGTCACCTCCGGCGCGATCAACGTCACGGTGAACCCGGCCCCGCCGACCGTCGTCATTACGAGCCCGACGCCGGGTAATCAGCTTAATGCCGGGACGCCCGTGCCGATTACGGCCACGGTCAACCCGGGCTCGGCTGGCGCAGCCATCACCCGTGTGCAGTTTCTTTCCGGCAGTACCGTTGTTTCGACGGTGGCCGGCGACCCCGCGGCGACGTCTTATACGGGTACTTGGACGCCGGCCTCAGCCGGCGACTTCAACCTGAGCGCCCGCGTCACCGATGCGAATGGGACGGTGGTCACTTCGGCGACGGTCAACGTCACGGTGATCACCGTGAGCACCCAAGTCGTGATCACGAGCCCGACCGCGGGCGGCGCTCAGGTAGGCACACCGCTCGTTTTTAGCGCGAACGTGGACGCCGCGCCCGGCGTCACGATCACGCAGGTGCAGTTCCTCGCGGGCTCCACGGTCGTCGCGACGGTGCCAGGTAACGCGGCCGCGACCAGCTATAGCACCACCTGGACCCCCACCGCCGCCGGTTCCTATAACCTCACGGTGCGGACCACGGATTCGAACGGGGTCGTCCGGAACTCCCCCGCGGTGCAGGTCGTGGCCCAAGCCACCACGGTCAGCCTCGCGCTGCTCCCCAACAACACCAGCATCGGGGTGAACTCCTCCCGGGTGATCAGCGCGAATGCCTCCGCCCCGGCGGGCGTCGCCTCGGTGGAGTTCTACTACGTGGGGGCCTCCGGCATTACCCTGATCGGCACGGACACCGCCCCGCCGTATAACATCCTGTTTACCGCGCCCAATGAGCCCGGGCGCCGGTTGCTGAGAGCCCGGGCCTACGACATCCTAGGAGGATCCGTGGATTCCGCAGACTTCACGATCAACATTACGGGCCAGATCGGCGAGCCCCCGGTCCTCGGCATCCTCACCCCGGTTAGTGGCTCCTTCGTGGCCGCCAACAACACGACGACGATCTCCGGCACTGCCACCGATGCCGACGGCTCGATCAGCAGCATCCAAGTGTTCGTCAACGGCACCACCGCGGGCCTCGGCGGCGCGGGTGTGACCTCGGTCACCAACGGCGTCTGGTCCGTCAGCTGGACCCCCACCTCCTCGGGCGTGGCGTCGATCTCCGCGATCGCCACGGACAACGCGGGCAACTCCGTCGCGGCGCCCGCCGTGGGCGTCAACATCTCGGACAGCACCTCCCCGTTCATCAACCTGTCCCTCTCGCCCCGGACGGCCGCAGCGGCCGCCAGTACGACGCTGCCCAGCGGCGCGGTGCGCACGCTCGTCGCCGATGTCGCCGCCTCGTCCGGCCGTGCCGTAGTACGCGTCGAGTTCTTTGTGGATGGCACCAAGGTGGGGGAGGATACTTCCGCACCCTACACGCATCGTTACATCGCCCCGGCCCTCGCGGCCGGCGAGCTCTCGCGTCCGTACGTGCTCTCTGCCCGCGCGACCGACAACGCCGGCACCGCCCGCGACGTGCAGGTCTCGGTGCTGGTGATCTCGCCGGTCGGCGCGCCGCCCACGGTCAATCTTCTCACCCCGGCCAACGGCGCCTCCACCACGCCTGGGTCCGCCATCAGCCTCGCGGCCACCGCCACCTCCATCGACAGCACCATCGCCAGCGTGCAGTTTTACGTGAACGGCAGCCCCACGCCCATCAACGGGGGCAATGGCCTCACGGCCGCACCCTATGTTACGACCTTTGTGCCCACGCTGCCGGGAGCCTACGTCATCGACGCGATCGCGACCGATGTCCGCGGCAACACGGCGGTTTCGGGCTCCGTGACCGTGTTGGCCGCCCTCCCGGTGCCGACGATCGTCTTCACCTCGCCGAACCCGAACGCCACCGCGCGCGCCACGCCGGGGGTGCCGCTCACTTTAGCGGCGACCCCTTCAGTCCTAGGTGGTGGTGCGCAATTCCTGCTGGTCGAGTTCCTCCTCGATGGAGTGCAGATTGGGGCAGACACGACGGCCCCCTACACCCTTTCGTGGATTCCGACCGCCGCCCAGCTCGGCGAACGGGTTCTGACCGCGCGAGTCACCGACCTCAACGCGCAGGTAGTCACCACGGCCCCGCTGACGGTCAACGTCGCCAACGTGGTCGGTTCCCCGCCCACGGTCACCGTTGCCGCAACGCCCATCCCCGGCAACGGACTGCAGACCGCCTCGACGATAAACTTCCAGGCTACGGCCGTCGCCACCGGCACCGGTTCCACCCTGCGCAATGTCGAGATCTTCCTCAACGATGTGAGTATCGGCCTCGCGACCCGCGAGCAGAACACGAACTTCTACCGCCGGGCCTTCGACCTAAGCCAGTTCGACTTCAGCACCATCACGCCGACCATCAACGAGAACACCGGTGCGGTCACCTACCCGGTGCGGCTCTACGCCATCGCCCGCGACAGCAATAACAACCAGACGGTCTCGCCCACGGTCAACCTCACCATCTTCCCGGCTACCAGCGCCCCGCCGACGATCCAGGTCCAGGCGCTCACGCCGACCAACATCACCGCCGGCACCCAGTTTTTTATGCAGGCGAATCTGAACGACCCGGATGGCAACGTGAGCACGGTCCAGCTCTACGCCAACGGCAGCCTGGTGGGTAACTTCCCGAACCCGCAGCAGGGCCAGCTCCTGACTTACACCGCGAACACGGCCGGCCGGTTCAACCTCTACGCCGTGGCCACGGACGAGACCGGCAACACGGCCGTCTCTACGCCCTCGATCGTCATCAATGTCACGGCCGTCACCGCGCCTACCACCGCGATCACCCGGCCCGAGGACAACAGCACCGCAACGACTGTCGGTTCCCCGGTCTTCCTTGAGGGCACCGCCGTCAATGCCGTGACGACCCAAGTTCCTACCCTCCAATTCATCGCCACCGCGGCCGGCGGCGCCCGCCAAGTCATCACCGGCACCCGCGTCGGCACCACCACCAGCTACCGCGCGATCTGGACCCCGACTAACCCCGACACCTATACGATCACGACCCAGGCCTCGGTCGGTAACGTTCAGGGTACCAGTACGACCTCCCGCCGCGTTGTCGTGAGCGACGTAGTGGGCCTGGCGCCGACGATCACCCTGAGCCGTTCGCCCGGCATACTTGGCTATCCGACCTCAGCCCAGACCGCTTCCTCCGCCGACTTCGCCGCCACCGCCCAAGATCCCGATGGCGCGGTCGTTGCCGTAGAGTTTTTCCTTAACCGCTTTAGCATTGGCCAGGCGCGCCGGGATCCGCAGGGGAACACCTGGCGCCTGCAGGCCTCGTTCGCGGGGCTCCAGCCCGGGGCGACCGAGATTGTAGCCTTGGCCCGCGACAGCTCCGGGAACGTGGTTCCCTCCGCCACTGGTTCCATCAATGTGACCGCCGCCGCCAGCATCGCGCCCTCGATCACGATCACCCCCTCGTCGACCAACCCCGCCTTCAACCGGCAGGTGCAGCTCCGCGCCAATGCCCGGGACACCGACGGCACGGTGACGAATGTCCAGTACTTCGCCAACGCGCTGCCGATCACCTCCTCGACGAATTCCGGCTCGCTGTTTCTCTCGAGTTGGACGCCCACCGCGGAGGGCAAATACCTGCTGTGGGCGCTGGCCACCGACAGCTCCGGCATCACCACCGTCTCTCCGACCGTCGAACTCAACGTGCGCCGTAACAACCCGGTCCTCGAGAATGCGGCCTTCATCCTGCAGACCTATCAAGACATTGCGAATACCACGAACATCAACCCCTTGGTGTTCGACGACCTGGACGAGCGGCTTGGTTCGGGCGCGCTCACCCGCGCCGACTTCGTTGCGTCGCTGCTCGACCAGCCCGGGTTCCTCGCACCGATCCAGTTCCTCGCTACCTATCAGGTGCTGATGGGCCGCTGGCCGACCCCGCAGGACTACACTAACTTCCTTGCGATCGCCCGAGGTAGCCTCAGCAACGCGGTTGGCGGCGTGCTCTTCGCGAATGACTACTTCGCCAAGTACGGTACCGTCCCCACCACCGCGCTGCTCAACAATCCAACCAGCGCAATCCCGGCGCGGACCTTCCTCGACCGCCTGTGGGCCAACTCCGCGTCGAGCCCGTCGACGAACCGGGAGACCGATCTCGTCCGGTTCATGAACAACAACGTGCTGAGCGCGAACATCGGCCGGGGCTACAACGTTATCGGGGTCAATCAGGCGGTCGCTGAGTTCGTCGTGAATACGAACGCCGCCAACACCGCGCTCTGGAACCGGGCGCGCGCGGCCGCCATCTTCTATCAACTGGCCCGGCCGCCCGTCACGGTCACTTGGGAGGAGATCACCGCCCGGGTCGACGCGCTGCTCCGCCTGCCCGACACCAAGGCGATCGTCGACGCCGTGCTCAAGGATGAGCTTTACGGCTACCGTTACGTGACGATTACCCGGCACCCGCAGTCCCTGGTCGTGTCGCCTCGTTCCGGTGCGATCTTCTCGGTCGAGGCTCAGGGCGCGCCCCCGCTGGTCTATCAGTGGCTCCTCAACGGCGCCCCAATCCCCGGGGCCACCAGCCCCGTGCTGAGCCTCACGAACGTGGACACGAGCCGCGTCGGCACCTATACTGCGGTCATCACCTCCGCGGCGGGAGTCGCAACCTCCGATCCGGCGACGCTCACGCTATCGAACGTCACCACCCGGCTCGCGAATATCTCTACGCGCGGGCAGACCTCGGCGGGCGCTAACGTGCTGATCGGCGGCTTCGTGGTGAACGCTCCGGCGGGTCAGACCCGGCAGATGCTGATCCGGGTCGTCGGCCCGACGCTCGCGGGTGCCCCCTTCAACCTAGCGAACACCCTGAACAACCCGGCACTCGCCCTCTACGTCGGCACGAACCAGAACCCCGTGCTCACCAACGACGACTGGGGCACGCAGGCCGCGGGGCCCGCCCAGGTGCAGGCGATCCAGCAGGCCGCCAACCGTGCTGCCGCCTTCGCGCTGCAACCCAATTCTCGGGACGCGGCCATCCTAGCCACGTTACCCGCTGGCCCCTACACGGTTCAGGCCCAGATCGGCCCCGGGTCCACCAACCCTGCGGGCCTCGTACTGATTGAGGTGTATGATGTCACCCAAGGCGGCCCGGCGGCCCCGAAGGCCATCAACGTTTCCACCCGCGGCACGGTCGGCACCGGAGCCAACTCGCTCATCGCGGGATTTGTGGTCACGGGGCAGGTCTCCCGCCGGATGCTCATCCGTGGCGCCGGTCCGACCCTCGCTAACCTCGGGGTTCCCGGCGTGCTCGCCGACCCGCTGTTGACCCTCTCGGCCCAGTCAACGGGCCAGGTCCTCCGAACCAATGACAATTGGGGCACTGGGGAGGAAGCGAGCATCATCGCCAGCGCGGCCTCCGCCGCCGGTGCCTTCCCGTTCCCGGCCGGGAGCCGTGATGCGGCGATGATCGTGATGCTGCCGCCAGGCGCCTACACGGTCCAGCTGGCCGGGGTCGGCGGCGGCACCGGGGTGGGCATTGTCGAGGTCTACGACGTTGATCCCTGAGCCGCCGCCCGCCCGGGTGAGGCATCGCGAGTAAGCGACTCCTCCTCGTGCGTGGACGCGGGTCCGGGCAGTGCGGGCTCCGGCGGGGCCGGTTGGCGGAGCGTGGCCAGTGACACGGCGGTGCCCGGTCACTCGGCCACGACGAGCGCCCGGCGGAACACCGCCGGAGAAAGTTTCTCCGGTAGGACGTGGGCCTCCCAGAGGACGACCGAACTCTCCCGGCGCTGGTAGCGGGTGTCGTCGGCGGTGCGCGCAATGCGCTCGAGGGACGCAGGGGCCTCGACGGTTGGCCGCGTCTGGTCGGTCAGCAACGTCGCCCGCTGGAGCACCGCGATGAAGAGGCCGTCCCGGCGGCGTTCCGCCTGCAGGAATCGCAGGTACGCGGCGAGACTCCGGAGCTCCGCCGCGGGAACACTGCGCGGTCGGCCGGAGAGCTCGTCGAGCACCCGTCCCGGCGCCAGCACCACCTCGAGGGTCCGGCCGGACCATTCGCTGGCGACCGGCACCGGCACGCTGAGGTGGGCGTTCCGCCCCTGCGCGTCACGCCACGCGAGCTCCGCGGTCAGCGCGGCGCCCGGCGCGACGGTCGCCCGGGAGAGCACGAAGCGATCGAGCGTGATGCCAGGTGGATCCCGGAGGGCCTCGACCTCCAGCCGGATGGATTCGGGAAAGATCCGCCCCAGCGGGTTCTGCAGCACTGCGCCGAGGGATTGCACCAGCTCCCCGAGCGCCTGCGCGAAGCCCTGCCCGCCCGCGTGCAGCACGTTTTGCCGCCACTCGAGTCCCCCGGGAAAGATCAGGTGGCTCGCCACGCGGAAACCCTCGTGGAAGCCCGCATCGTTCGCCCCGAGCACGGCCTGGCTGACGCCCGCTCCGACGACCAGCGGGGCCAACTGCGGATGGCGCGCGGCCGCGAAGCGGAGCGGGGCCGCTCCCCCCGGGCGCGTGATCTCGACCGGGATCATCGCCGGTCCGGGCCCCAGCTCGCCGGCCACGGCGGAAAGGCGATCCTGCCGGATGGTGCCGATGACCTGGCCGATGTTCGCCACCTTCACGGACTGCATCTGGGAGGGCAAAATGGTGAGCACCTCCGCCTCGCACAGCGGCAGCGCGACCTCGCCGAGCGAGAGCAGGGGATGCCCGAACGCGACGATCTCACGGCCCCTAACCACCGAGACGGTGCCGGTCGCGGCCAGGCTGATGTCCCCGGTCGCGAGGGCTACCGCGACCGCCCCGCCGGGCACCAGACGGGGTCCGGGCGACGCTGCGCCACCCGCCGCGGGCGCGGCCACGCCGCCCGGAATGACCGTACCGATCCCGTGCGCCGCCAGCAGCGGGGCGAGGGCGGCGGAAGCCACCGGGGAGAGGCCCGCGAGGCTGAAGGCGGGCTGTAGCGGCTGGGGTGTATTCAGCCCGGTGGCCCCGCCCCCGAGACGGTCGCCGGAAACCGGAAGGACGCGGACCTCCTCCAGATCCGCCACCGGGGTGAAGCCCGCGTGGCGCACGGTCTCGAACCGCTGGATCTGGTAACTGAGCGCCCCGGCCAGCTTGCCGTCGACGTAGAGCGGACTCCCGCTCATCCCGGCCACCGCCCCCATCGGTTGCACGCGCGGGTCGGTCAGTTCGCAAACAATCAGGGATTTCCCGGGCCCAAGACCGTTCCGGATCACTCCCGTCACAACTACCCCGAAGGGCTCGGGCTCCGTGCCGCGGAAGACGGTCCAGACCTCTCCCCGCCGGCCCGGCGTCAATTCGGACAGCGGCAGGTGAGGGGCGTCCACCGGGGGCGCCGCCAGCAGGGCCGAAGTCCCGGCGAGCAGGGCGGCGAGGCGCCGGAGATCAAAGGCCGGCGATCGCATCACTGAGGACCGCGCAGGCCTGGTCGATGTCGCGGCCCTCGTGGGCCGTGCTGAGGAAACCGGCCTCGTAGGCGCTCGGGGCGAGGTAAACCCCCCGCTCCAAGCAGGAATGGAACAGCCGGGCAAAGAGCTTAGCGTCGGATCGCAGGGCCGACGCATAGTCGCGGACGGGTTCCGGGTTGAAGAAGAGGCTGAACATCGAGCCGCGCTGCGGGAACTGCACCGGCAGGCCCTTCGTCCGGGCCGCGTCCATCACCGACCGGCGCAACTGTCCGCCCAGCCGCTCGAGCCGCTGGTAGGGTTCATCGGTCGCCAGCATCCGCAGGCTGGCGATGCCCGCCGCCATCGCGAGCGGGTTACCGCTGAGGGTGCCCGCCTGATAAACGGGTCCGAGCGGAGCAAGGTGGTCCATCACGTCCGCCCGGCCGCCAAAGGCCCCGACGGGCAGGCCCCCGCCGATGATTTTCCCAAGGCAGGTCAGGTCGGGCGTGATCTGCTCGAGTTCCTGCGCCCCGCCGCGCGCGAGCCGGAAACCGGTCATCACCTCATCAAAGATGAGCAGCGCCCCGTGGCGTGCGGTCACCTCGCGGGTGAACGCAAGGTAGCCCGGGTCCGGCGCGATGAAGCCCACGTTCCCGCAGTAGGGCTCGATGATCACCGCGGCGATCGCCCCCGGGTGCGCCCCGAATGCCGCCTCGAGAGCCGCCGGGTCGTTGTAGGGCAGCACCAGCGTCTCCCGCGCGAACGCCGCCGGGATCCCGGCACTATCCGGATGGCCGTGCGTCAGCGCCCCGGAGCCCGCCTTGATCAGCAGCGAGTCAGAGTGTCCGTGGTAACAGCCAGAAAACTTGATAATCTTATCCCGCCCGGTGAAGCCCCGCGCTAGCCGCAGGGCGGACATCGTCGCCTCGGTGCCGCTGCTGCACATCCGGACCTTGCGGATGGAAGGCACGTAGCTGGTGATGAGCTCCGCCATCTCCACTTCGAGGGGGTTGGGCGTGCCGAAGGAAGTGCCGTGCTCCAGGGCCTCGGCCAGCGCCGCCCGGATCACGGGATGGTTGTGCCCGTGGATCGCCGGGCCCCAAGTGCACACGAAATCGATCAGCTCCCGTCCGTCGGCGGTGATGAGTCGGGCCCCGCGCGCTGCCCGAACAAAGAAGGGCGCCCCGCCGACCGAGCGGAAGGCGCGGACGGGGGAGTTGACCCCGCCCGGGATGAGTTCCCGGGCACGGGCGAAGAGATCGGCGGAGGAAGTCATTGGAAATTCAGCCGGCGTAGCGCTGCACGATCGGAATCCGGCGTCCGACCCCAAAAGCGAGTGGAGTGACTTTCAGTCCCGGGGCCGCCTGCTTCCGCTTGTACTCGCTGGCGTCCACCTTGCGGGTCACGTCGCGGACCATCGATTCCGGGAAGCCGCGGGCGGCGAGCTCCCGGCGGGACAGCCCCTCCTCGACGTAGCCGGCCAGCAGCGCGTCGAGCGTGTCGTAGGGCGGCAGCGAGTCCTGGTCGGTCTGCCCCGGCCGGAGCTCGGCGCTCGGCGGCTTCTCGATCGACGAGCGCGGGATGATTTCGCGCTCCCGGTTGATCCAGCGGGCGAGCGCGTAGACCTGCGTCTTGTACACGTCGCTGATGACGGCCAACCCGCCGCACATATCGCCGTACAGGGTGCAGTACCCCACCGCCATCTCGCTCTTGTTGCCCGTGGTCAGCAGCAGCGCCCCGAACTTGTTGGAAAGGGCCATCATCAGCAGCCCGCGGGTCCGGGCCTGCAGGTTCTCCTCGGTGACGTCCGGGGCCCGCCCGGCGAACACCGGCGCCAGCGCGGCCTCGCATCCCGCCACGATCCCCGCGATCGGGATGGTGTCGCAGCGGATCCTCAGATTGGCCGCCAGCGCCTGCGCATCCGTGCGGGAATGCGCCGAGGAGATCGCGGAGGGGAGGGAGACGCCGATGACGTTCTCCGGGCCAAAGGCGGCCGCCGCGATCACGCCCACCACGGCGGAATCGATCCCTCCCGAGAGGGCGATCAGTGCGCGGCGGAAACCGCTCTTGTGCGCGTAGTCCTGCAGCCCGAGCACAAGCGCCGCGAACAGGTCGGCCGCCGGGTCCGCGGCCGCCACGGCCTCCTCCGGCGCGTTCCGGCCCGCCCCGGGCAAGGTGACCACACGCAGCTCCACGTGGAACGCGGCTAGGCCCGCGATTGTCCGGCCCGCCGCGTCCGTCACCAGGCTCCGCCCGTCAAAGATCAGCTCATCGTTGCCGCCCACCGCGTTGACGTAGACCACGGGGCAGCTGAGCCGCCGCGCGGCGTCCGCGACCACCAGTCGTCGGCGCACGTCCTCCTTGCCGATGCACCACGGACTCGCGGAAAGGTTCACCATCAAGTCGCAGCCCGCGCCGGCCAGGCGCTCCAGCGGCAGGGGCCCCGGGTAGCGGCGCGGCCCGAGCTGGGGATTGGTCCAGATGTCCTCGCAAAGGGTCACGCCGATGCGCCGCCCCGCGAGCGCGAGCACCAGCGGCTCCGACGCCGCCTCGAAGTAGCGGTCCTCGTCAAACACGTCGTACGTCGGCAGCAGGCACTTGCGCGCCATTGCCTCGACGCGGCCGGCGCGACAGAAGGCGGCGGAGTTGAAGCACGGCCGGCCCGCGCCCGCGGCGTTCGGCTCAACGGTCCCCACGAGGGCGGGCACGGCGCCGATGGCCCTCGCGATCTCCGCGAGTGATGCCGCCACGTCCGGCACGAATCCCTGGCGGAAAAGGAGATCCCGCGGCGGGTAACCGCAGGTCGCTAGCTCCGGGAATACCACCAGCTCCGCCCCTTGCGCCACAAGCGCGTGGTACGCGTCGAGGATCAGCCGGCGGTTGCCGGCCAGGTCGCCCACGGTGGGATTGATCTGCGCGAGTCCGAGTCGCATCGAACGGCCCACGTTGAGGGCTTTGCCGCCCGTGACAACCCGCAACCCGGGCTTGCAGCATCCTGCCCCGGCGGCGTTTGCTGGGGGCGTCCCATGCGTCCCCCCTGCGTCCTTGGATTCCTCCTGCTCGGCCTCCTCCGCCTCCCGCTCCCGGCCGCCGAGGGCGCGGCGCTGACCCTCGAGGAGTCGCTCGCCGCGGTCGAGCGCGTGAGCCTCGCGGTGCTGCTGAGCCGCGAATCCGCGGTGCAGGCGCTCGAGGTCGCCCACCAGCAGCGGGCCGCCAACCTGCCGAACCTGTCCGCCTCCCTCCAGCAACGCCGCTCCCAGGGCGTCAGCATCGCGACGGTCGTGGTCACCTCCGGCCGGCCCGCAAACCGCTTCGACGCGCTGCTCACCGGCTCCTACGCGCTCTACCATCCGAGCCTGCGCGTGCTGGCGGAGGCCGCGCGCACCGGGTCCGAGGTGGCCCGCGCCAACCAGGCGGCCGCCCTGCAGGCGGTACTCGCCGATGTCGCCGGCGGTTATTTCCTCAACCTGCGCAACCTCCGCCGGCGCGAGGTCCTTGACGCCAACATCGCCCGCACCCAGGCCCTGCTGGGTCTCGCCCGAAGCCAGTTCGCCGCCGGTGTGGCCACCCAGATTGATGTCACCCGGGCCGAGGCCCAGCTCGCCCTCGCTGAGCAGGCGCGGCTGCAGCACGACACGGTGGTTCTGCAGAGCCAGCTCTTGCTCCAGCGAATCCTCGACCTGCCCCCGGGCCGGCCCCTGCAGCTCGCCGGCTTCGAGGTGCGACGCGCCCCCGCTACCCTGCAGGCCCTCGGGGAGGAGGGGACTGCCTTTGAGCGTCGGGCGGAACACCTCGCCGCCCGCCTCGCGGTCGATCAATCCCGCCTTTCCGTCCGCGCGGCCGAGCGGGAACGCTGGCCGGCGCTCACGCTCAGCGGCAACTACGGGCTGGCCTCTCCGCGGTTCGACGACGACGGGAAGCAGGATCAGTGGGCCTTTGGGGTCGGTGTCGCGGTGCCGGTGTTCGACGGCTTCCGGCTCAGCGCCAGCCGGCGCCTCGCCCAGTCCCGCCTGCGCTCTCAGGAGGCCCGCCTGCACCACCTGGAGCTCCAGATTTACGCCGAGCTCCGGCTGGCCGCTCAGGACGCCACCTCGCGCCACGCGCAGGTGGCCGTCGCGGAGAAGGGCCTCGGCCTCGCCCGGGAGGAACTCCGGCTGGCCCAACAGCGCTACCAGCAGGGCGTGGCGGACAACCGCGAGGTCGTCGAGGCCCAGAACCGCCTCGCGCAGGCGGAGGATAACCTCGTCGAGGCGGTCCACCAGTACAACCTGAGCCGCGTCGAGCTGGCCCGGGCCCGCGGGGACGTCCGCACCATCCTCGCGGAACGCGCCCCGTGACGCCAGACCACGCCGGGCTGATCCTCGCCTCCGCGTCCCCGCGGCGCCAGGAACTGCTGGCCCGCCTCGGCCTGCCGTTCACAGTTGTCGTGGCCGGGGTGACGGAGGACGAGACGCCGGATGCCGATCCCCGCCGCCTCGTCGGGCACAATGCCGCCCTCAAGGCCGCCTGGGTCGCCGCCCGTTTCCCCGCGGCAACCGTGCTCGGCGCCGATACCACCGTGTGCCTCGAAGGTCAGGTGCTGAACAAGCCGGCCGACCCGGCCGACGCCCGCGCAATGCTCCGGCGGCTCAGCGGGCGGGCGCACACGGTCCACACCGGGCTTGCCCTGCGTCGCGGGCGGGACGCGCTCGCGCTCGATGCGGTGGTAGACAGCGCGGTCCGCTTCCGCGTTCTCGATGAGCCGTTGATCGAGGCCTATTTGGCCCGCGTGCACACCCTCGACAAGGCCGGGGGCTACGCGATTCAGGAGCACCCCGAGCTGATCATCGCGGGCTATGAGGGGTCGCTCAGCAACATCGTCGGCCTGCCGCTGGCGGAGACGAAACAGATTTTGACCCGCGCCGGCCTCGCCGCAAACTTTACCGCTTCCGGCACGTCCCTGTGATCCGACCATGACGAGCGACACCATCCTCAGGCCCCCGCCGCTTACCGTGCTGCGGCGGGCCGTGGCCCGCGGTTGGCGCGACCCGGACACCCGTTCCATCCTGATCGGCATCGGCGGGGTCATCCTGATCCATCTGCTGCTCTGGCTCCTGGGTCCCACGGTGCTGCGCTTCGAGGCCCTGCCGGTGACGGCCCGTCCGGAGTCCACGGAGCGGAATTTCTCGATCGAGCTGGAGCCGGAGGTGAAGGTGCAGCCGCAGCCCAAGCCCGCTGACCCCTTCCGCTTCGTCGAGACCAACCCGGAGGCGCCGGAGAATGTTCCGGACAAGACCAGTAATTTCGCCGCGCAGAACCAGCAGGTGGCGCAGGAAAAGCCCACTCCGGAGGGTCGCAGCGACCGCCCCGCGCTCGAGGGCCGGACTGATATCGAGTCCAACCAGATCGTAAGCGGCCGGCTGGTACAGCCTCAGGAGTTCACCCCGGCGCCGCCGCCCCCGACCGAGGCACCGCCGGCTCCCGAGGTGGTCGCCGCGCCCCGGCGCGAGCAGAACCCGCTCTCAGGCGTGGAGAAAGTGGAGGGGGATAACCGGGAGGGCCTCGGGAGCAGTCTCGCCAAGCGTCTGGAGCGGGCGGAGGCAGTGCCGGAACGCGTCGAGGGCACGAAGGAAGGGGAGGGGGCCACCGCCCAGCAGGTTCCACGCCCGGCGATCGACCCGCGCCGGCCGCAGCCCCGGCCACAGCTGGTCAAGACCATCCAGACCCGTCCGGCGATCCTCGCGGAGAACAAGTTTGGCACCACCAACATCGGCCCGACGGCCGTCGACGCGCGCTGGAGCAACTACGGCGCCTATCTCCAGCGGATGATCGATTCCGTGCAGATCCAGTGGGAGCGCATCGTCATCGAGCAGAAGGCCAACCCGGTCGGCGGCAGCTCGGTCACGGTCAAGTTCGTGATGAACGACGAGGGCCGGATCGTCGACATCGGGGTCGAGAACTCGACCGCGAATGACACCGCCACCCGCGCCTGCGTCAGTGCCATCACCGACCGGATGCCCTACGGGCCGTGGACCGACGACATGAAGGCGGTCCTCGGGGAGCGGCAACAGATGACCTTTACGTTCTACTACCAGTGAGTGGACTGCCGGACGCTTCCGACCTTCCCCTCGGCCGCGACGTGACGCTCCTCCACGTGGATGAGCGCGGGGTGCTCGCCTTCGCTAAGCCGGCCGGCCTGCTCTCCCATCCCAACGAGCCCGGAGATGAGCCCCGTTCCACGCTCCGGGCCCGCTACGATCTGGAGACCGAAGCCTACGAGTGGGAATCCCCCGCGGGTGGGCCAGTGCGGCGCTGCTGGCTGCTCAACCGGATCGACTCCGCCACTTCCGGAGTGCTCCTCGGGTGCCTACGGGAGGATCTGGCGGTCGAGATTCGGAATCAGTTCCGCCGGAAGCAGGTGCGGAAGGTCTATTTCGCCCTCGTCTTCGGTACCCCCCGCGCCCCGCTTGAACTTTGGCGGGACATGCTGGCCGTTCAGCGCCACGAGGGTCGCCTCCGCACCTCCGCCCGCGCGGGTAATATCCCCGCCGAGTGTCGGATGAGCGTCGCCCGGCGGGGTCTGCGGGAACCGCGCCTCACTCTCCTGCGCCTCGAGCCCCGCACCGGCCGCAGCCACCAGTTGCGAGTGCAGTGCGCCCAGCGCGGGCTCCCGATCATCGGTGACCAGACCTACGGGGATTTCCCGCGCAACCGCGAGTTCGCCCGCGCCGCCGGCACCCGCCGTCTCTTCCTCCACGCGGCCGAGACCAGTTTCGAGTACCAGTGGAACGGCGCGCCCCAGTCCTTCGCCGCGCGCGCGCCCGTGCCGCTCGAGTTCGAGCAGGCCCTCTAAGCTGGGACGAGGGCCGGGACGCCCGCGAAAATCCGGTTTGTCCTCCGGGCCCGCCCGGCCCCAATCTTCGGGCATGATTTTGCCCAAATCCAACCGCCTGACGCCGGTGCAGCTCGCCGAGGTCACCGGGATCGTCGGCGAATTCGGCTGCACCATCCAGCCGATCATCGGCGCCCTCCGCACGATCTACGCGATCGTGGGGGACGAGCGGGATGACCTGATGATCAACCGGCTCGAGGGTCTCGATTATGTCGAGCGCATCGACCGCATCCAGTCGCCGTTCAAGCTGATGGACAAGCGCTCGGACCTGGCGAGCCACCGGATCCGGCTCGGCGGTGTGACCCTCGGCGAGGAGCTCTTCGTGATCGCCGGTCCCTGCACCATCGATCCGAAAAACCCGAACTACTTCTACGAGAGCGCCGCCGCGGTGAAGGAGGCGGGCGCCCAGATGATCCGGGGCGGGGTCTGGAAGCCGCGCACCAACCCGTACACGTTCCAGGGGGACACCCGCTCGATGGACATCCTGCTGGAGGGCTCGCGGCGCACGGGCCTGCCCGTCGACACCGAGGTGATGGAGGAGGCGCACATCAGCGTGGCCCTGGAGGCGGGCGTGACCTGTCTCCAGGTCGGCGCGCGCAATGCCCTCAACTACTCGCTGCTCCGGGCCATCGGCCGGGCCGTGGCGGGCCGCGAGACGGCGGTCCTGCTCAAGCGCAGCATCCATATGGGCCCGGTGAACGAGTTCATCTCGGCCGCCGAGTACATCGCCGCCTTTGGCAACCCGAACATCCTGCTCTGCCCCCGCGGCACCGCCCCGGGGCTCGACGGCTACCGCAACCATCCCGACGAGAGCATCACGCCGCTCCTGAAGGAAAAGACCTGGGCGCCCGTGGTGGTCGATCCCTCCCACTCGGTCGGCAAGGCCGCCTACGTGCCCGCCAGCGCCCTCGCCGCCGTGGCCTACGGGGCGGACGGGCTTTGCCTCGAGGCTCACGTCAGCCCTAGCCACGGGATCGGCGACGATCCCAAGCAGGCCCTGACGCCGGAAAGCCTGGCCGAGACGATCCGCCAGGCGCGCGCCCTCTGGCGACTGCGGCGCGGCGTCAAAGCAGGCTGAGCTGCGGATCGTCCGCCGCCGCGACCCGCAGCTTGCGCCGCGGCCGCACCTCCGGGGCGGGCAACTCGACATCCGGGTTCTCGCCCTCCAGCCGGCCTAGGATCGTCCGCGCGCGCGCGATCACGCCGGGCGGCAACCCGGCGAGTCGCGCGACCTGGATGCCGTAGCTGCGGTCCGCCGCCCCGGGCACGATCCGCCGCACGAAGAGGATCTCGTCGTTCCATTCCTTCACGGCGACGGAGAAGTTCCGGAGGCGCGGCAGATGCCGCTCCAGCTGCGTCAGTTCCTGGTAATGGGTCGCGAAGAGGGTCCGGGGGCCCCGCTCCGGGCCCTGGTGCAGGTGCTCCACCACCGCCCAGGCGATCGCGAGGCCGTCATAGGTCGAGGTGCCGCGCCCAATCTCATCGAGGATGATCAGTGAGCGGTCGGTCGTGTTGTTGAGGATGTTCGCGGTCTCATTCATCTCGACCATGAAGGTCGAGTTCCCGCGGGCGAGGTCGTCGCTGGCGCCCACGCGGGAGAAGATCCGGTCCACCAGCCCGATGCGGCAGCGGCGCGCTGGCACCCAGCACCCGATCTGCGCGAGTAGGGTGATCAGGGCGACCTGCCGGATGTAGGTCGATTTGCCGGCCATATTCGGGCCAGTCAGGAGCATTAGCTGCGCCTCGTCTGCCCGCAGCGCGGTGTCATTCGGCACGAAGCCCGCCGTGCCCCCGAGCGAGAGGGCCGCCTCCGGTGCCCGCAGCACCTGCTCCACCACGGGGTGACGCCCCTCGGTGATCTCCAGCGCCTCGCCCTCGTCGAGCTCGGGCCGGCAATAGTCCCATTCGCGGGCGAGCAGCGCCCAGCCCGCCAGCACGTCGAGCTCCGCCAGGGTCTCGGCCGTTCGCATCAGGGCGAGGGCTTCGTCCAGCACGGCCGCGACCAGCGCGGCAAACAGCTCCAACTCGCGGGCCTGGGCGCCCTCCTCGGCGTGGAAGATCTCCTTCTCCTTCGCGCGCAGGGCCTCGGTGACGTAGCGCTCGCCGCCCACCGTGGTCTGGCGGCGGATGTAGTCGGCCGGCACCAGGTGGAGGTTGGCCTTGGTCACCTCGATGTAGTACCCGAAGTTCTGCGTGAAGCGGACCTTCAGGCTGCGGATGCCGGTGCGCTCCTGCTCCGCACGCTCAAGGTCCGAGAGCCAGGTGCGGTTGCCGCTGGTCAGGGCCCGCAGGCGGTCCAGCTCGGCATCGTGCCCCGCGCGGATGAAATTCCCGTCCGCGAGGTCGTTTGGGAGCTCCTCGGCTAGGCCGCGGCGCAGCAGGTCCAGCAACGCCGGCTGCTCCGTCAGTGCCGCCGCCGCCCCGGCGAGCGGCGACTCCGGGCCGAAGGCTGCCAGCACCGCGCGCAGGCCCGGCAGGCGCTCGAGGGTGTCGCGGATGCCCCCGAGTTCCCGCGGATTGCGGAGGCGGTTCTGCAGCCGGCCCAGGATCCGCGGGATATCGCGCACCGCCTGCAGCAGCTCGTGCAACTCGCCCAGCCGCAGCGGCTGCGTCAGCAGGTCGCCGACGATCGCCTGCCGCCGCCGGATCTCCGCCAGCTCGAGGGTCGGCGCGGCCAGCCAGCGCTCGAGCAGCCGCGCCCCGGCGGCGGTCGCCGTGCGGTTGACGGCGTGGAGGAGGGAACCCTCCCGCGAGCCGCGGCTGGAGCTGAAGATCTCCAGGTTCCGCAGCGTGGCAGGATCGAGCAGCAGCGCCTGTCCGCTGCGGTATTCCTGGAGCCGCGTGAGGTTCTCCGGCCGGGCGCGCAGGTTCTCGGTCACGTACTGCACGAGCGCGCCCGCCGGTCCCAGGCCCGGGTGGTCGGCGGCGAGCCCGAAACCCTCGAGGTTCAGCACGCGCAGGGCCTCCGCGACCGCGCGCGCGCCGGAGCGCGGGTCGAAGTGGTAGCCGGGCAATTCCGAGACGAGCCGTTCGCCCGCGAAGGCGTGCAGGGCCCGCAGCCCCGCCTCCTCAGCCGGGGCCGCGCCCCAGCGCTCGCGTTCACCCTCGATGATCAGCAGCTCGGCCGGCGCAAGAGCGGTCAGCACCGGCAGGAGGTTTGCTGCCCGGGGGTCGGTCGCGACGCGAAACTCACCCGTTGAAAGATCCAGCCACGCCGCGTGCAGGCCCGCGCGGTCCGCCATCACCGCGGCGAGGTAATGATTGCGGGAAGCCTCTAGCTGCCCGGGCGCCAGGGTGGTGCCCGGGGAGAGGATGCGCGTGAGCTGGCGGCGGACCAGCTTTCCCGCCTTCGCCGGCTCCGCCTGGTCGCAGAGGGCTACCTTGCGCCCGGCGGCGAGAAGCTTAGTCACGTAACCGTCCGCCGCGTGGGCCGGCAGGCCGGCCATCGGCACATCGTTACGGCGGGTCAGGGTCAGGCCGAGCAGCCGCGAGGCGGTGACCGCGTCCTCGAAGAACAGCTCGAAGAAGTCGCCCAGCCGGAAGAGCAGTAGGGTGTCCTTCGGCAGCCCGCGGCGGACCTCGAAGTACTGCTGCATCATCGGCGTGAGCTTCGCGTCTGACATCCGGGCGAGACGAAGGTCCCGGGGGCGCGGAGGCAAGCTCGGGCCCGCTCCGCGGCACCCCCGAAACGCGGGCCGCGCTCAGCGCGTGGCCGCCGGCAGGCGCAGCGGGCGGGGATCCGCGACCCAGCCGGCCGGCCGCTGGCCGCGGCCCGGGCGATCCGTGTCACCCAGCTCCACCCGCGCCGCTTCGGCGGCCCGCTCGAGCCGGGCCACCACCTCGGGATGCCGGGCGGCCAGATCCTCGCTCTCGGCGGGGTCCCGCGTCACGTCATGCAGGCGGGCAGGACGTGGTCCCGCGGCCTTTCCGGCGGTACCGGTCGCCCGGGCCGGGAGCGCCAGGTGCAGTTTCCAAGGCCCCGAACGCACCGCCTGCAGCTGGTCGCCGTGATAATAGAGAAAAGCCTCGTGCGGGCTGCGGGCGGCGGGTTCCCCGGCCAACAACGGCCAGATGTCGCGGCCATCGATGCGGTTCGCCGGCGGGCGGGCTCCGGCGAGGCGGACAAAGGTGGGCAGCAGGTCCATCAGGGTGGTGAGCTCCGTGCACTCGCGTCCGGCGGGCACGCGCCCGGGCGCCCAGACGATCCCGGGCACGCGCATGCCCCCCTCGCTGGTGGTGTAGCCCCAGCCGCCCAGCGGCCGATTGCTGCCCTGCACCGGGTCCCGGCGCGGCGCGCCATTGTCCGAGGTCCAGACCACTAGGGTGTTTTCCGCCAAACCTGCCGCGCGGACTGCGGCCAGGATCTGTCCCGCGGCCCAATCGAGTTCCTCGACCGCGTCACCCCACGCCCCGTTGCGCGAGCGACCGCGAAAGGCCGGGCTGGAGTAGGGGGCGCGCGTGCTGCCCGGCATCGCGTGGGCGACGTACAGGAAGAACGGGCGTTCCCGGTGCTCCTGGATGAAGCGCACCGCCGCCTCCGCTTCCCGCCGCGTGAGCTGGTCCCGGTCCACCGGGGCCTCGATGACCTCCTCGTTGCGCAGGAGCGGCAGCTCGGGCCACGGCTGGCCCTCGCGCGGCGTCATATCGTCGCTGTAGGGGACACCGAGGTAGGACTCGAAACCCTGCCGGGTCGGCAGGAACGGGGCCTGATCGCCCAAGTGCCACTTGCCGATCATCGCCGTGGCGTAACCGCGTTCGCGCAGCAGTTCCGCGATCGTCTCCTCGGCCGGATGCAGCCCAATCGGCTCGACCGGCTGCAGCACCGCCCCGCCCCGCGCGTTGCGGTGCAGGTTCACGCGGCGGGGATAGGAACCGGTCATCAGGGCCGCGCGGGACGGCGTGCAGACGCCGCTGGCGGCATACAGGTGGGTCAGCCGCAGGCCCTCCCGCGCCATCCGGTCGAGCTCGGGGGTTCGGTGCAAGGTCGAGCCGAACGGCGCGATGTCGCCGTAACCCAGGTTGTCGCAGAGCAGCACGATCAGGTTCGGCGGGCGGGGCGTCGGCGCAGCCGCGCGGGAGAGGCAGGCCAACGTGAGCGCGGCCAGCAGGGCGGCGGCCGGCGCGAGCGCGGGCGTCAGCCGGCGGGAAACCCGGGCGTGGCTTCCACCGGAGGGGGCGGGCGAGGGAGGCACGGGCGGCAGCGTGGCCGAGCGCGCGGCGGCGGGTCAAGGGGCGGCCCGCGGCGCGCGTGACGTTCCCGCGTCGGCCGCGGATAAGATTCGACAGCCAGCGGGGGACGGGCTTGTTGTTCCGAAGTTATTCACACCCTACCGATGGAACACATGCGTGGGGCGGAAGCCCCGGTCTCGCGGTTCAAGGTCTCGGCCAAGGTGAAGACGTTTGTCCTCGATACAAACGTCCTCCTCCACGATCCCCAGTGCATCCTGAAGTTCCAGGACAACAACCTGGCGATCCCGGTGGAGGTCCTCGAGGAGCTCGACGCCATCAAGGGCGAACAGTCCACGGAGCGTGGCCGCAACGCGCGGCGCGTGCACCGGATGCTCCAGGAACTGCTCCCCGACACCCGCTCGATGCACGAGGGCGTCGAGCTCGAGACCGGCGGCACGCTCTCCATCATCATCAACCCGTACCTGCTCAACCCGGGACACTGGTCGCCGGCGATGGACCGGCTGCGGGCGATCCTCCCCGACCTCACCAAGAAGGATAACCGCATCCTCGCGTGCGCGCTCTTCGTGCAGGAGCGCTTCCCGCCGCCGACGATCCTGGTGACGAAGGACGTCAACGTGCAGCTGAAGGCCCGCGCGGTCGGACTCGAGTCGCAGGATTACCTCAACGACAAGGTCCCCGCCTCCGACGACGAGGCCAGCTACCGCGAGGTGCCGCTCGACCAGTACGAGTTGCAGCGCTTCTGCTCGGAAGGCGCCTACACGCTGCCGGCCGCCGCCGCCGCCCCGCTGGTCCTCAACGAATACCTCCTCCTGCGCTCCCCGGAGGGCAAGACGATGCCCGCGCGCCATCACGGGGAGGGCGTCCTGCGCCGCCTGAAGCTGCCCGACTTCGTGAAGGCCCCGGGCGGCATCCCCATCCGCGCGCGCAACCTGGAACAGCAGTTCCTGATGGACGCCCTACTCGACGAGAGCATCTCGCTCATCACCTGCTTCGGGAAGGCGGGTACCGGCAAGACGCTGCTGTCCACCGCCTGCGCGCTGCACCAACTGCAGGACGATCATTGCCGCTACGACGGCCTGTCTATTTCTCGCCCCATCATCAGCCTCGGCAAGGACCTCGGCTTCCTGCCGGGTTCCCTCGAGGAGAAGATGCGGCCCTGGTTGCAGCCTTATCACGATGCTCTGGAGGTTCTCATTCCCTCCAAGCCGCCCAAGGAGCCGCAGTTCGCCGCCAAGAAGGTGACACGGCGGAAGGGCAAACGGCAGGAGCTCCCGCCGGTCCCGATGGCGGCGCCGCCGGGCGCGCCAGGTGCGGCCCTCAAGCCCTACGAACGGTTGTTGCGGAGCGGAATGGTGGAGATTGAAGCCCTGGCGTTCATCCGCGGCCGCTCGATCGCGCGGCGGTTCTTCATCCTCGACGAGGCCCAGCAACTCACGCCCCACGAGGTGAAGACGGTCATCACCCGCATCAGTGAGGGCTCCAAGATTGTGCTGATCGGCGACCCTGCCCAGATCGACAATCCGTACGTGGATGCCCGCAGCAATGGCTTGGTTTACTGCCACAACCGGATGAAGGGCCAGCCGCTCGCCGCCCACGTGAAGCTCACCAAGGGCGAGCGCTCCCGCCTTGCCGAATTGGCCGCAGATCTGCTCTAGCCGCCGCCCGGTCGGTTGCAGCTGCCACGGCGAACCGAACGCCATTCACCGTGGTGCAGGGTCGCGGTTAACGGCTCCGCTGAGGGTGGGGGCGATGCAGGGACGCGCTGCCCTCAAGTTCCAGCGTAAGCCTATGCTAAGGAGTTATCCAAACACCTGGTTCCCCGGCGTGCCAGACCCGCGCCCGGCGCTCTAAGTCTGCGGCGCGCTCAGCAGCCCGCGCAGTTCGGTCAGGCTCAGCTTGGCCGCCGCGGCGTCACTGGCCTCAAACACCTCGGCGAGCAGGGTCCGCTTCTCCTCCTGCAGCGCCAGCACCCGCTCCTCCACGGTACCGGTCGCGATCAGCTTGTAGCTGGTCACGGTCCGGGTCTGCCCGATCCGGTGCGCGCGATCGGTCGCCTGCGCCTCCGCCGCCGGGTTCCACCCCGGATCGAGATGCACCACGGTGTCCGCGCCCGTCAGGTTAAGGCCGGTCCCGCCCGCCTTGAGGGAGAGCAGGAACACCGGCACCCCCGGCCCGGACTGGAAGCGGTCGACCGCCGCCTGACGCTGCGCCGGGGACATCGTGCCGTCCAGCCGGCACCACGGGATGCCCTGCACCTCCAACTCCGCCCCGACGAGGTCCAGCAGGCGCGTGAATTGGGAGAAGACGAGCAGCCGGTGCCCGTCGTCCACGGCCTCGGCGAGCAGCTCGCGGAACGCCTCCAGTTTGGCGGAGACCTCCGCGCCCGGTTCCTCCCCCAGGTTGGCCACCAGACGGGGGTCGCAGCAGATCTGCCGCAGGCGCAGCAGTTGAGTGAGCGCCGCCAGACGCAGGCTGGATTCGGACACCCCCGCCGCCGCGAGGTCGATCAGCTGGCGCTCACTGTCCTGCTCGACCTGCCGGTAGAGCTTGGCCTGCGTCGGGGTCAGCTCGACCCACAGGACCTGCTCGAGGCGCGGGGGGAGTTCCGGGGCGACCGCCCGCTTGGTCCGCCGCAACAGGTAGGGCGCCGCTTGCCGGCGCAGCCGCTCGTCGTGCCACGTGCGTTCCTCGGCGCTGAGGCTGGCGGGCAGGCGGGGCAGGTAGCCGGGAAGCAGGAATTCGAGCAGCGAGCGCAGGTCCCCGAGGGAGTTCTCCAGCGGGGTGCCGGTGAGGAGAAACCGGGTGCGCGCGCGCAGGGACCGGAGCGCGGCCGCGCTCTGCGAGCGCCGGTTCTTGATGTGCTGGGCCTCGTCCGCCACGACGCTCGCGAACTCCACGCCGGAGAAGATTTCCTGGTCCCGCGCGAGGGTGCCGTAGCTGGTGATCAGGAGATCGGTCCGCGTCAGTTCAGCGGCGGTCGTCAGGCGGCGGGCACCGTGATGCACCGTCACGCGCAGGCCCGGGGTGAACCGCGCGGCCTCCCGGCGCCAGTTCTCAAGCAGCGAGGCGGGACAGACGACGAGCGTCGTGCCGATCGCTGCCGCGTCCGGGCGATGGGCCGCGGCGAGGAAGGCGAGCGCCTGCAGGGTTTTCCCCAGGCCCATCTCGTCCGCGAGGATCCCGCCGAGGCCCTGGCGGTGCAGGTGCCACAGCCACGCCACCCCGAGGCGCTGGTACGGGCGCAGCAACGCGTCGAGGCCGTTGGGCACCGGCGCGGGCTCGAGGGCGGACAAGCGTTCAACCGACCCGGTGAGGCGCTGCCACTCCGCCGGGGGACGGAAGCCCGGCGCGACATCCTCCAGCAGCTCCGCGACCTCGGCCACCCGGCTCCGCGGCACCCGCTGGCGCGCGACCGGGGCCATCGCCGCCCGCGGGTCGGCGGCCAGGGCCTGCTGGGCGCGCGCGAGACGGACGGTGAGTTCCGGGTCGATCAGGAGCACCCGCCCCTTGGCCTCGAGATAACCCCGCCCCGTGGCGAGCGCGGCCCGGAGCTCGGCTTCGGAAGCGCCTTCCGCGGCGAGCCCGAGTTCCACGCTGAACTGGTTGCCGGTGGTCTCCACTTGCGCGGACAGCCGGGCAGGCACGAGGTGCGCGGTCTGCCGCGTGAAGGCCGGGGTGAAGCGCGCGGCGAGCGCGCCCCGCAGCCGCTCGCCGTGCCGCGCGAGGAACGAGAGGGTGCGGTGCCGGTCGCGCAGCCACCACCGCCCGTTGGAAGGCTCCAGCAGGAAGCCTGCTTCCTTGACCAGCGCGAGCGCCTCCGCGTACTGCGGGTGTTCCCGCGAGGGCAGGGTTAGCGCGAGGTAGTGCTCGGTGCCGTCAACCTCGAGCGGCCGGAGCCCTTCCGGGGCCCGCGCACGGGCCGCGCCCCCGGAGGTCGCCGGAGCCGGGGTCGCCGCGGGTTCGCGCAGGAGGGCATCGTGCCGCCAAGCGCCCGCGGTGCCGCCCTCCACAAAAATGCGCTGGCCCGCCGCCGCGCGGCTGAGTTCGCCCAATTGCCGCCGGTTCAACTGCAGCACGCCCGGCGGCTGCGGTCCGCACCAACGTTGCAACAAGGCCAGCAGCGGCAGCAGTTCCGCCGGCGGCGGCGCGCTGAGATCCAGCTCCACGCGCACCGCCACCGCGTCGCGCGCGGCCGCGGCCACGAGGTTGGGCGGCAGATGGATCCGGAGCATCCCCCAGCCAGCGAGCGGCGCGCTAGGCCCGCAAGTGCTTACTGCGGGACGACCCGTACCGAGGGAAAAGTTCCCTCGGCGCAGCAGATAAACTTATTCACAAAATGGACCTGCGGGCTCGCGGCAGGGTCTCCGAGTGCGCAATGCCCTACCTTCCACAAATCGCCGCGGGCGCCGCCCTCCGGACCGGCCTGCGCCTGTTTGTCCTCGCCGTGGTGGTCGAATCGGTCGAGGCGTCCCCCGAACGCGCTGCGACCCTCGAGGCGATCCGCCTGATCGAGAATCCCCGCAACCTCTCCCGCCCAGGTCCCGGCGGGGAACTCGGCCCCTGGCAGTTCAAGGCGGACACGTGGCGGATGCACACCACCCGCCCCTTCACCGACGCGCTCGACCGCGAGGAGGCCCTCCGGGTCGCCTGCCGGCATTACGATTGGATTTGCCGCGGCCTGGCCAAGGCGAAGAAGCCCCAGGATGCCTATCACGTGGCCCTCGCCTGGAACAGCGGGCTCTACGCGGTGCTGAAGGGCCAGTCCCCCGCGCGGGCCCACCGCTACGCCGAAAGGGCCGCCAATCTGGCCGAAACGCTGCGCCAAGGGCCGCTGATGGCGGCCCACGATCCCTCTCCTCCGGTGATGGCGCGCGTACCCTGACGCCCAGCGGCCCCGGCGCTACGGGCGAGCCCCCGCGCCGGGCCTCCGCGTCAGGCGAAGAGTTTGTGGTTCACCTTGCCGTGGACGTCCGTGAGCCGGAAGTCGCGGCCCTGGAAGCGGAAGGTGAGCCGCGTGTGATCGAGTCCGAGCAGGTGCAGGATCGTCGCGTGCAGGTCGTGCACGTGCATCGGATCCCGCACCGCGTTGAAGCCGAGTTCATCGGTCTCGCCGATCACCTCGCCCGCCTTAACGCCGCCGCCGGCGAACCACATCGTGAACGCGTCGATGTGGTGATTGCGCCCGGTGGTGTCGCGATTCTCGCCCATCGGGGTGCGGCCGAACTCGCCGCCCCAGATGACGAGGGTGTCCTTCAGCAGGCCACGCTCCTTCAGGTCCTGCACGAGGGCGGCCTGGCCCTGGTCCACCTCGCGGCAGACCTTCTCGAAGTCTGCCTGCAGGTTCTCCCCGGGGCCGCCGTGGCTGTCCCAGTTGGTGTGGTAGAGCTGCACGAAGCGCACGCCCCGCTCGACGAGGCGCCGGGCGAGCAGGCAGTTCCGGGCGAAGGACGGACGCTGGTCCTCGATGCCGTACAGCTTCAGGGTGGCGGCGCTTTCCGCCTTGAGGTCGATGAGTTCCGGCGCGCTCGACTGCATCCGGGACGCCATCTCGTAGGCCGCGATGCGGGTCGCGATCTCGGGGTCGCCCGTGGCCACGGAGCGCTGCAGGTTCAGGTCGCGGAGCGCGTCGAGGGCGTCCCGCTGCCCGTCCGCCGTGACCGCGGCCGGCCGGGTCAGGTTGAGGATCGGTTCCCCGGTGCCGCGGAAGGGCACGCCCTGATAGGTGGTCGGCAGGAAGCCGGAGCCCCAGTTGACGGCGCCGCCGCGCGGCCCGCGGGGGCCGGACTGGAGCACCACGAAGCCGGGCAGGTCCTGGCATTCGCTGCCGAGGCCGTAGTTCAGCCAGGAGCCCATACTGGGGCGTCCGAACTGGCCTGACCCCGTGTTCATAAAGAGCTTCGCGGGGGCGTGGTTGAACAGGGTCGCCTGGCACGACTTCACCATCGTGAGGTCATCGACGATGCGCGCCGTCTGCGGGAACAGCTCGGAAACCCACATCCCGCTGCGACCGTGCCGCGCGAACTGCCGGCGGGTCCCCATCAGCCGCGTGCCGTGGCTGGAGTCCATGAAGGCGAACCGTTTCCCCTCGATGAACGACTGCGGGATCGGCTGGCCGTTTAGCTCAACCAGCTTCGGCTTGTGGTCGAAGAGCTCCAGTTGGCTGGGCCCGCCGGCCATGAAGAGATAGATGATGTTTTTCGCGCGCGCCGGGAAGTGGGTCGGCTTCGGGGCGAGGGGACCCGCGGGCGCCGTCCCGGCCCCGCGCGCCTGGTTGAGCATCGAGGCTAGGGCGATTCCCCCGAGCCCGACGGCGCAGCGGCTGAGGAAGTGGCGGCGGGTGCGGGCGGCGAGGAAGTCCGGCCAGGTCTGCGGGGGAAGGGTCGGATTCATTCGCGGGTGATGGTCTCGTCGAGGTTGAGGAGCACGCGGGCCACGGCGATCCAGGCCGCGCGCTGACGGTTCGTGGGCGCGCCGGTCTCCGCCGCCAAGCGCCGCGCGTGGAGGGCCGCGAGGCGGTCGCGTTCCACTTCGGTCGGCCGGCGGGCGGTGCTCAGCCGGAAGGCATGTTCCAATTGTTCCGTCAGGGGCGCGCCGGGCCGTTCGCGGAGCACACGATCCGCCAGCCCCTCGGCGAACTCGTAGAATTGCTGGTCGTTGAGCAGCGTGAGGGCCTGCAGGGGAGTGTTGGAGCGCAGCCTCCGGGTGCAGCTGCTGAAGCCGTCGGCCACGTCGAACACCGCGAGCGCGGGATGCGGCGTCGCCCGCCAGAAGTGCGTGTACAGTCCCCGCCGGTAGCGGTCCTCGCCGGTGCTGGCCTTCCACTCGCGCCTTACCTGGCCGAGGCTCATCACGCCGTCCGGCTGGGGCGGATACACCGGTGGTCCGCCCACGCGCGGCACGAGCAGGCCGCTGGCGGTGAGCGCGGCATCGCGGACCAGCTCGGCGTCCAGCCGCAGCCGCTGCTGCCGGGCGAGCAGCCGGTTCAGCGGGTCGATCAGCGCGAGATCGTCGCGGGCGCGCGACGACTGGCGGTAGGTCGCGGAGGTGACGATAAGCCGGTGCAGCGCCTTGAGGCTCCAGCCGCGGGCGGTGAACTCGGTCGCCAGCCAATCGAGCAGCTCGGGGTGCGACGGGGGCAGGCCCTGGGAGCCGAAATCGTTCTCCGTCTCAACCAGCCCAAGGCCGAAGTACTGTTGCCACACCCGGTTGACGATCACGCGGGCGGTCAGGGGATGGCCCGGGTCTGCCGTCCAGCGCGCGAGGTCGAGCCGGTTCGGCCGGGCCCCGGCGGGGCGCAGCGGCGGCAGGATCGCGGGCGTTCCGGGATTCACCGGTTCCCCGAGGCGGGTGAAATCCCCCTGGACGAACAGGTGACTGGCGCGCGGCTCTGGGAGTTCCTCCATCACGAGGGTCGTGATCGCCCCCGGCACCGCGCGCTGGAGTTCGGTCAACTGGGCGGACAGGGCCTTGAAGTCCGCGTCCGCGGGCCGTGCCAGCGGGAAGACGCTGCGGCGCTGGGCGAACGACTGTTTTTCCCAGGGCACGTCGAGGGCGGCCCGCACCCCGGCCGGTCGCTGCGCCGCCCGCTTCTCCGCGGGCAGGGCCTGCCGCCACGCCTCGATGGCCGCCGCGTGGTTCGTGAACAGCGCCTCCAGCTTTTCCTGCGCCTCCGCGACGCGGGCCTCGAGGCCCTCGTCCACCCGGCCCTCCGGGGAAAGCGTGAGGACGCCGGTGGAGCGGGAACGGCGGCCCCCGTGCCCGTCATCGACGCTGCTGTTGAAGAAGGCGAAAAGCTGGTAGTACTCCTTCTGGGTGATCGGATCGAACTTGTGGTCGTGGCACTGGGCACACGACACGGTCAGGCCGAGGAAGGCGGTCCCGAAGGTGTTCACCCGGTCGAGCACGGATTCGATGCGGAACTGCTCCGGGTCGATGCCTCCTTCCTGGTTGATCTGGGTGTTCCGGTTGAAGCCGGTCGCGATCCGCTGGTCCACGGTCGCCCCGGGCAGCAGGTCCCCCGCCAGTTGCTCAATGATGAACTGGTTGTAGGGGAGGTCGCGGTTCAGCGCGGACACGACCCAGTCCCGGTACTTCCAGATCTGCCGCGGCGCATCGATGCTGTAGCCGTTGGAATCGCCGTAACGCGCGACGTCCAGCCACGGGCGCGCCCAGCGTTCCCCGTGGTGGGGCGAGGCGAGGAGGCGGTCGACCGCCCGTTCCCAGGCCCCGGGAGCGGCGTCCGCGAGGAAGGCGTCGACGTCCGCCGGCGTGGGCGGCAGCCCGGTGAGGTCGAGGGAGGCGCGGCGCAGCAGCGTCACCCGGTCCGCCTCCGGGGCCGGAGCCAGCTGCACGGCGCCGAGGCGCTGGAGTATGAAAGCGTCGATCGGATGGCTGGTCCAGCCCGTGGGGGCGGCGGGAACGACCGGGACGGCCGGCCGCGCGGGGGTGCGGTAGGCCCAGTGTGCAAAGCGGCCAGGTTCCTCCGCTTCCGGGGCGGGAGCGCCCGCGTCCACCCACGCCTTGAGCAGCGCGATCTCCGCGGCGCCGAGCGGGGGCTTCTTGTAGGGCATCGCCGGGATGTCCTCGTGCGTGCCCAGCACGACCGCCAGCAGCAGGCTCTCGCGGCCTCCCGGGGTGCGGACCACCGAG
>SYDD01000179.1 GCA_005786775.1 Opitutaceae bacterium | reverse complement strand
CCGGCTGGCAAGCCACCACCCGCGGCCGGCGGGTCCGCGCTTGCGAGGCCCGGAGAGAACGACCAAGACGTGTTCGTCTTGCACCTCCACCTCGGGCACCACTTTTACGGCGCGGGCAACTTGGGGGACGACTTTATGCTGGGGGGCTTTTTGGCGGCCCTCCACGCGCAGGCTCCGGGCGCCACTTGTTCCTGCCGCGTGCCCTTCCCGCTGCCCCCGCTGCGGGATCGTTTCCCGGCCGTGGAGTGGTTGCCGTACGAGGCGGGGAACCTAGAGCCGTGCCTGCAGCGGGCGGACGCGTGGGTCGGCCTAGGCGGATCGCCGTTCCAGCAGGCGCAGTCGGCTTGGTTCCTGGATCACCTGACAGTGGAGTCGGCGGCGTGTGCGCGTTTGGGCAAACCGATGTTCTATCTGGGCGTGGGCGTGCAGGCCGCGGCGGAGGCACGGGAGCCAGCCGTCCAGCGGTTGATCGCGCAGGCCGAGGGCATCTGGACGCGCGATCCGGCGTCCGCGGAACGGCTAGCGGGCCTCGCGCCGCGGCGGCCGGTGGTGGCGGCGAGCGATCTGGCGCACCTCTGGTTCCGAGCGCACCCGCCGCGTCCGGCCGTCAGGGGGCGGCTGAACCTAACGCCGAACTTTGATTTTGGGCCGTGGCCGGGGCGCGACGCGCTGCTGGCGGCGGTGGAGGCGCTGGGCGTCGAGGATCGTGTTTGGCTGGTGCAGGAAGACCGGGAACTGCTCGGGGCGGAGCGGGCGCTGTACGCGGCGTTGGCGCCGGCGGACCGAGCCAAATGGCGCCTACTGGCCCCGGACGTACCCGGGGCCCCGTTGACGGCAGCCCTCAACCGTTGGTCGGGGGCGGCGCGGACCCTGAGCGCTCGGTACCACGCCGCGTTGCTGGGGGCGTGGGCGGGGTCGGCGGTGGTCGTGATCGCGACCAATGAGAAGCTGCGGGGGGCAGCGGAGGTCCTGCGGGTTCCGGCGATCGCGCCAGACGCCCCCCAGACCGCAGTTCTGGCGGCCATGGGGGCAGCGGAAACGGGGCCCCGGCAGCCGCCCGTGGCGCTGGCGGAGCAGGCGGCGGCGGCGGTGGCGGCCTGCTTGGCGGCGATTGGCGGCTGAATTTTTCTCGGCACCCCCGGCGCCTTCGCGAAAGCTTCCGCCTTATGCCCGCGCTGCTCCTGTCGCTCGCGTTTGTCGCTTACCTGACGCTGGTCGGGGGCGGGCTGTTGGCTGCCTGCCGCTGGCGGGGCGGGATCCTGCGGACGTGGCTGCTGGCACCGGCCGTGGGGCTCGCGGTGATGATTTTGGCCTTGATGGTCCTGAACCAAGCGGACCTGCCGGTGCGGGCATTCGCGTGGCCGCTGACCCTCGGGCTGGGGCTGGCGGCCGCGGGCGTCCTGCGGTGGCGGCGGACCGTGCTACCCCGCCGGGCCCTCGCGCCTTTCGTCGCGGTAGTGGTGGCGTCACTCCTGTGGACTGGCTGGCCGCAGCTTCGGTTCGGCTTCAATTGGCTGAGCTACGTCAATGACGACTTCGTGAACTACTGCCTCGCGGCGGACCGGTTCCGGGACTTCGGCTTTTGGCGGGCGCCGGAGCTGGCGGAGCTGGCAGGCACCGACCTCGCTCAATATTATTGGTTTATGCACGTGCCGGGCCTGATGCGCTTCGGCAGCGAGATCACCCTCGCGTGGGTCTCGGCGCTCACCGGACTGAAGTCGCTGGGCGTTTTTATGCCGGTGATCCTCGGCCTGGGGCTGGTGCAGCTGGCGGCGGCGGGCGCGCTGGTATTACATCGCGGCCGCTGGCGGCGGCGCGCGTGGCTGACGATGGCCCTGCTCGCGGCGAGTCCCCTGTTCATGCTGGGCTCCCTGTACCAGCTGATCGCGCAAGTGGGCGGGTTGGCGCTGATGCTGGCGGCGACAGTGGTTCTCACCCAGCGCCTGTCGGTCCGCCGCGCGGGGGCGATCCCGGTGATTCTCATCCTCTCGGTAGTGGGCGCGGCACTCTGCGTAACCTACCCGGAGGTGACCGCTTTCGCGGGCTTGGCGGGGCTGGTGGCGGCGGGATTCGAGACGGTGCGGCAGCGGCGCCTGCCCACGGCGCGGCTGACCTTATTCCTCTACAGCGTGGCGGGCGTGATGCTCCTGCTGCGGACCAACATGCTGGCATATGTCTTCACCATCATGCTGCAGCTGGGGTCGGGCTTCCGCAGCGTGGACCTGTCGCTGTCGCTGTTCCCGTACTTTATGATCCCGACGGGGCTGGCGAACCTGTTCGGCCTGATGCCCCTGGCGGTGAACTTCGCGGAACCGTGGACCTCGGTGACCATCGTCGCAGGCGGCCTAGCCCTGCTGGCGGCGCTCGCGGTGGGGGTGCGAGAGGCCGTGCGGGGGGTGCCGATGGCGCTGCTGCTGCTCGTGCAGTTCGCCTTGGCGCTGCGTCTGATGACGTCCGGTAACGACTTCGGCCTCTACAAGCTGGCGATGTTCCTGCAGCCGGCGCTGGCGGCGAGTCTGGCGGGCCTGATCCTCACCCTGCCGCGGCCGCGCCTCACGGCGCCGGTGGCGCTCGTCCTCGCGGCCCTCGCGGCGGCACCCACGGCCCTGCATTACACCGGGGTCTCCCAAGGTGATCGGGCGGGCGGGCTCACCGAGGCGAAAAGTGCCTCCGCCCTCGGCACCGATGCGCCGCCGGTGCCGGCGGGCACGCGGGTGCTAGCTGAGGTGAACAACTTGGTCGCGGCCAAGCTGGCGGCAGCGGCCCTGCGGGGCACCGACCTGCGCTACCTCTCGCGCGATTATTACCAGCAGATCGCGCCCATCGAGTACGAGCGTCTCGGCACCACCCTCGTTGGCTTACACCCGCACTTCGATGCGCTCCTGTCCGCGCGGCCGCGGCTGGCGGAACGCGACCAGCAGACCACCCAAACCCTGCGGCTATTTGAAACCACGTTTCGGGCGCCGCGGCTGGAGTACGCGCCCGGCGCAGCGGACGCCTACCTTGCGCTCGATCCCGCGCTGGGCCTGTTCAACAAGTTCCGCTACCCGGCGCCGCTGGAGCCGCGGGCCTTCTTCCGCCTCCTACCCGTGGCGGAGGCACGCAACCACCTCGTGTTCGTTCATTCCGGGCGGGGCAACCATTACTACCTGGGCGACCGGAACCGCATCGCGATCTTCCAGCAGGAAGCCGACCCGTACACTTCACGCCAGGATTTCACGGGCATCGGTCGGTTCTTGCTGCTGCGGGTGGAGCGGCCCGACGCGGAGCTCTACGTGCGCCTACTCGCGACCAAGACCTTCATGGGTCCGGGCCACACCGCGTGGTCGCCGGAGGCGAAGTTACTGGGCACCGAGCCGGTGCCGCTGGGCCTGCCGGGGCATGGGGCCGTCAACCGCATTCTCGGGCCGGTGCGCCCAGTGATCCTAGGTGGGGCAGCCTACCTCGCCCTCGACCTGCATGAGTTGCCGGTGCAGTTCCCCTATGAGCGCGGTGGCCTCGCCTCCCTCTACAACCCGCAGGTGCCCTTGGACTCGCGCAAGCTCGTGGCTTACGCGCGCGACATTTCGGCCTTGGGGCGGGACGAGGTGGCGGCGCTGCGCCGACCGGCCCGGCTGGGGAAATTTCCGGATGACCTGCTGTTCGCCGCCGGGCTGGAATACGCCGGGATCTATGAGGACGGCTGGGTTTCACCGGAGAGCGAGTTCCTCCTGACCGGCACCCCGGCGGGCGGCGTGGCGCGGATCCGCGGGTTCGTCCCGGACCTGCCGGGGCGGCCGCTCGGGGCGGGCGTGATCCGGGTGCGGGTGGGTGACCGCGCCTACACCGTACCGGCCCCGGTGGGCGGGT
>SYDD01000178.1 GCA_005786775.1 Opitutaceae bacterium | reverse complement strand
TCCTTAAACTGCACAACGACCAGCTGGTGGCGGTAAACCAAGGCGGCAAGCGCAAGGGATCCGGCTGCGCCTACCTCGAGACCTGGCACAACAACATCTTCGAGTTCCTCGAGCTCCGTAAGAGAACAGGCGACGACCGCCGGCGGACGCACGACATGAATACCGCGAACTGGATCCCGGACCTGTTCATGAAGCGGATGGAGGCGCGCCAGCACTGGACGCTGTTCCGTTCCAATCAGGTGAAGGACCTACACGAGCTCTACGGCGCCGCCTTTGAGCGCCGCTACCTTGAATACGAGCGCCTCGCCGAGGAAGGTGTTATCCACGGTCAGAAGATCGAGGCGCTGGAGCTCTGGAAGAAGATGCTCTCGATGCTTTTCGAGACCGGGCACCCTTGGATCACCTTCACGGACGCCTGCAACCTCCGCTCGCCGCAGGACCACGTCGGGGTGATCCATTCCTCCAACCTTTGCACGGAGATCACGCTCAACACCAGCAACGAAGAGACCGCCGTCTGTAACCTCGGCTCCGTGATTCTGGACAGCCACCTCAAACCCGATGGCTCGTTGGACCACGACAAGCTGCGCGAGACCGTCCGTACCGCGGTGCGTGCCCTCGACAACGTCATCGATATCAACTTCTACCCGACCGAGGCGGCCAAGGTCTCCAACCTGCGTCACCGGCCGATCGGGATGGGAGTGATGGGCCTCGCCCATGCCCTCTATCTTCGTGGCCACGCCTTCGCCTCCCCGGAGGCGGTGGAATTCAACGACGAGGCGATGGAGGCGGTTGCATTCTACGCCTACGAGGCGAGCTCCGACCTAGCCGCGGAACGCGGCATTTATTCCAGTTACAAGGGCTCAAAGTGGGACCGCGGGCTACTACCGCAGGATACCCTCGACCTCTTGGAAAAGGAACGCGGCTTGCCCTTGGAGGTGCCCCGCGGCGGCCGGATGGACTGGACGCCCCTGCGCCAGAAAATCGCCCGGCAAGGGATGCGGAATTCCAACTGCCTCGCAATCGCGCCCACCGCGACGATCTCCAATATCACGGCCACCTCGCCCTGCATCGAGCCGACCTACAAGAATCTCTTCGTCAAATCGAACCTCTCGGGTGAGTTCATCGTCCTAAATCCCTTCCTCGTGAAGGACCTTAAGGCCCGTGGCCTGTGGGACCAGGACATGATCGACAACCTGAAGTACTTCGACGGCGAGCTGAAGGACATCGAACGTATCCCCGGTGACCTCAAGGACAAGTACCTCACCGCGTTCGACATTGACCACAAGTGGATCGTCGACGCCGCCGCGCGTCGCCAGAAGTGGATCGATCAGGCGCAGTCGGTGAACCTCTGGATCAAGACGCCTGACCTCAAGACGCTAAGCCATATGTACCGGCATGCTTGGCATGCGGGCCTCAAGACCACCTACTACCTCCGTAGCCTAGGTGCCTCCAACATCGAAAAGGCTACCGTCGCCGCCAAAAAGGAGGTCCGCGGCATCGCCGCCGAGACCGAGGGCAAACCCGCTGCCAAGCGGGAATTCTCCGAGGAGGAGAAGAAGGCCTGCAGCATCGAGGCGATGCGCCGCGGTGAAACCTGCGAGGCCTGCCAGTAAGCCTCCCGCCTGAGAAATCTCGGCCCGCGCCAGCTCCCTGCGGGCACCGCTGTCTCTGGGTGGAGCAACGCGGGTGGAGGCCTCAGGTCCCCTCGCTGTCGGCGCTTCTTCCGAGGGCTGGGAAGGTCGCGTTAAAATCGGTGGCCGACACCCGGTCGGTACGGCCGAACCGGCGCTTGGCCCGCCTAAGTTTCGGTGAGGGAACTGGCGCTGGCTCGAGGCTTGGAACCCATCGGCCAGGTGAGCGGGGATCTCGTGAACCCCTGTGCGGTGCGGTCCGCCCGAGTGGCCGTCACTTCTTCTTGGCCGCCGCCTGCTCAAGCTGAGCGGCTTCTTCCTCGGAAACGAACATATAGACGTGCGCCTTTTCGATCACCACCGAGTAATTCCGGTCTAAGGAGAAGCCATACGTCTTCCGCATCAGGGCGTTGTTTTCGTTGAGCTTCGTCATCAGCGCGTCGAGGCGGCTCTTCAACTCCTTCTGTTTAGCTGCGTCCTTCTCGCGCTCGATGGCCGTGTTGAGTTCCACCGCCGCCTGCCGCTGGGCCTGCAGTAGCTGCACGTTGGCCTGGAACTCCCGGTTGGCTTCGATCGTGTTGAGGGTGGAGACTTGAACGAGCTTCTGGGCCTTGGGTGCGTCCGCCTTCGCGGCGGGCTGGGCCGCTGGGAGCGACGCGGCGAGCAGGCTGAACGGAGCGAGGAGGGTCAGGAGGCGCATGGGGGGATTAATTCGTTCCTAGCAGGAGCATTTGGGCGGGTTAAGGCTAGGTTTTTTTGGCGGGCGGCGGCCGTGAAACGTTTGCCTCGGTGCGGCGTTTAGCCTTGTCCATCCCGACCGTCCCACGCTCCCCGATGCTGCCCTTTGCCCTAACCATCTTCACCGGTGCCTTCCTGCTGTTCCAAGTGCAACCGCTCATCGGCAAGTTCATCTTGCCCTGGTTTGGCGGCAGCCCCGGGGTCTGGACGACCTGCATGCTCTTCTTCCAGGTGCTACTCCTGGGGGGCTACGGCTACGCCCACGCGCTCAGCCGGTACTGCCGGCCGCGGACGCAGGTCTGGGTCCACCTGACCCTGCTCCTGGCCGCTTTGCTTACCCTGCCCATCTCGCCGGACGACGCCTGGAAGCCCACCGGAGCGGGTAATCCCACGTGGCACATCCTCGCCCTGCTGGGCGCGACGCTCGGGCTGCCCTACTTGGTCCTAGCCGCGACCGGACCTCTGATGCAGGAGTGGTTCCGGCGGACGGCCCCGGGATCCTCTCCGTGGCGTCTCTATGCCCTCTCTAACGTCGGTTCCCTGCTCGCCCTGGTCAGCTACCCCTTTTTCGTCGAGACGTCCTTCCCGCGGCAGGCCCAGGCGGTTGGTTGGTCCTGGGGACTGGGGCTCTACGCGGCCGGGTGCGCGGCCTGCGCGTGGCGGGTCTTCCAATGGCGGCCTGATCGGGCCGCGGCCGCCGCCGCGACGGAGCCGGACGCGCCTCGACCCAGTGCCGCGGTCCGGTCTCTGTGGCTCGCGCTGCCCGCCTGCGCTTCGGTACTCCTCCTCGCGGTGACCAACAAGATGTGCCAAGACGTGGCCGTTATTCCGTTCCTGTGGGTGGTCCCACTCGCGCTGTACCTGCTGACTTTCATCATCAGCTTCGACGGCCCACGCTGGTACTCGCGTTTCTACTACACCCTCGCCCTCGCCGCCGCGATGGCCGCCGCTGCCCACGCGCTGATCGAGGGCGCGGATATGGACATCCGGGCGCAGGTAATGATCTACGCGGTGACGCTCTTCGTCGGCTGCATGGTATGCCACGGGGAGCTATACCACCTCCGGCCGCACCCGCGCCACCTGACCGAGTTTTATCTCTGTATCTCCGCCGGCGGCGCCTTAGGAGGGTTGTTCGTGGCGTTGGTAGCCCCGGCCGTGTTTGATAACTATTACGAGACCCACCTCAGCCTCGCGTTCTGCGTGGCGTTGCTGCTGGTCCTCACCCTGCGTGATCGGGCGGCGCTCCCCCCGGCCCGCTGGCGGATTCTGGGTGTGCTGCTCGCTCTGCTGGGCGCCGGAGGGATCTCCCGGCTGACCTCCGGTGGCGGGCAGTGGCTGCGGACGGAATTCGGGAGTGTCGGCTGGCTGGCGCGTGGGTGGGACTTCCTGAGCCTGCGCCCGTGGCTGCCCTGGGCGCTGGCGGTAGCCGCCGGCCTGGTCCTCATCTGGCGCGAGCGTCGCGCCACGGTCAACTGGCACCGCCTGACCGCCGGTCTGCTGGGCGCGGGTCTGATCGCCCTCGTGATGGTGCTCGGCCTGCAGATCCATAGCACCCGTCAGGGCGCGCTGGTTAGTGGGCGGAACTTCTACGGCGTCCTCTCGGTCTTCGAATACGAGCGGGGCAACCCTCAGTCCCATCACTTGCTCCTGCAGCACGGGCGCATCACCCACGGGTTCCAGTTCGTCGACGACGCGCGCGCCCCGATGATCACCTCCTACTTCGGGCCTTCGTCCGGGATCGGCCGCGCTTTCCGCGAGCTGGAAGGGCGCCAGGAACGCCGGATCGGCATTCTGGGCCTCGGGGTCGGCACGCTCGCGGCCTACGGGCGGGCCGGCGATACGGTGCGCATCTACGAGATCAACCCGCAGGTGGTCGATATCGCGCGCCGCCCCTTCCGCTACCTCAAACTGTGCCCCGCGAAGGTTGAGTTGGTGATGGGCGACGCCCGCCTCTCGATGGAGAACGAGCCCCCGCAGGCCTACGATGTCCTCATCATGGACGCCTTCAGCAGCGACGCGGTCCCCGTCCACCTACTTACTCGAGAGGCCTTTGCTATTTATCAGCGTCATCTAAAGCCGGATGGGGTAATTTTGGTGAATATCTCCAACCGCTACTTGGACCTGCGTCCGGTGGTCGAGAATGTGGCCCGGGAATTCGGTTACGCCTCGCTCCATTTCGACAGCGAGGACGGGATGGCCGAGGACCTAGAGGGCGGCTGGTGGTACTACGCGGCTTCCTGGATGGTCCTGAGCAAGGATCAGGGCCTGATGAGCCGAGAGAGCCTCCGCCGGGCCGCGAGCCCGCCGGTGCCGCCGCGTGCGGATGTCGCCCTCTGGACGGATGATTACAGCAGCATGTTCCGCATCCTGAAGTGAGGCGCGGCGCCTCCCGCGGGGGCGAAAAAAAGTCCCGCCCGGAAAGGGCGGGACGGGGAGGGGAGCGACGCTCGGAGCTCAGGCGGTCGTGATCCGGCGCTTGGCGTGGTCGTAGACCGTCTTCTTGCCCGTGTCGTACGAGATCACCGCCATCAGGACGGCCACGGCGTGCTGGTAGCCCGCGTCGATGTCCGCGTGCGGGGTCTGGTTGTCGCGCATGCACTGCAGCCAGTTGAGGAAGTGGTCCGGCCGCTCGATCGGCGTGACCTCCTGCTTGCCTCGGATCTTGCCGTCGCGCTTCGGGCCGCCCTCGGCGCTGTAGGTCGGCACGTTCCAGTTGCTCACGTCGAGCGTTCCCTTGTCGCCGAAGAACTTCCGCAGGTTGCCGGAGCTGTTGCCGAAGTTGTTCGAGCTGGTGACCATCATCCCGTCGGGGTACATCCAGGTCGCCATCACGTTGTCGGGCGTGGTGAAGCGGTTCTCGTCCTTCCAGTAGGTGACGCCGCCGATGCACATGCAGGACTCCGGGAAGCCGCAGGCCGTGACGTAGTGCATCAGGTCCAAGAAGTGGGCGCCCCATTGGGGGACCGGGCCCTGGCAGAACTCATAGTAGCCGTACCAGGCGGCGTACTGGCGGGC
>SYDD01000025.1 GCA_005786775.1 Opitutaceae bacterium | reverse complement strand
GGTTCGAATCCCTCCCTCTCCGACAGTTTACTCGCCGCGGACCGCCAAGCCGATCCGTTTCTGCTGAACACGACTTAGCAGGCTTCCCGCTAAAGCGCGACGCCCTACTCGGCTGTGGGCACCACGGGATTGTTTTGCGGACTACCCGACGCCAGCGCATTCACAGCCGTCTGGGCGATCATAGTATCGAAGCACACGCGATCCACGCCGCGGCACTCGCCGAGGCGCGGCAGGTCGAGCCGGCCGTTGAGTCATTCGAGGCGGGCGACGAGCGCCTCACGCGGCCCGACGCTACCTCGGGCTTACCTGAGACTGGCGCCAACAACCTCCACCCCTATCCCCTGAGAGGCGCGCTCAATCTGGGCGAAAAAAAGCCCCGCCGGAAGCGGGGCAAGGATCCCGGACAGAGTCCGGATCCGACCGTCTGCGGGGTCACCGCGAGGCGGAGGAGCTTACTTTTTGGCGCGCTTCGCGGCCTTCTTCTGTTTCGGGCTTTTCTTCGCCGGTTTCTTGGTCTGCTTGCGTGCGTTTTGGGACTTAGCCATGGGAAAGAAATTATAGTTGAAGTGGGACTAGCGGCGCCCGGGTCGCAACTCGTCGGGACTTGCGGTCTGATAACTTATCTTACGCTCCGCGATTTCGCGCAGCGCAATGTCTTCGAACGAAAGCTTCTCCAGCGATTCGACCAAGGCGCGATTTCCCTGCCGAAGCTGCTTCACGCGTCGGGAGACGACGTTGATCAGCACGTTCGGGTCGTCGATGACCCGAAGGGCGCTCTGCAGGTAATCATTGCGCATAGGGAAGGCTCAGCGGGGCTCTCGCGGCGAGTGAAGCGGGCAGTCTGACCCCCGACAGGACACGGCTGAAACCGCAAGACTCACCAGAGCACCGCGGAAAAGCGATCCCCATCGTCCGCGGCGCGGGCGGCGCGCCCAACCGCTTCGCCGGGGAACGCGTTAGGTCAGAAAGAGTCCGCCACGCGCCCCGCGCGGGAACTTTTCCATTGCACCCACGACGCCAACACTGGCTCGATTGCGGGTGCCGCGCGCAGGGCCACCCCACCCGCACTCCCGGAAGTCCGTCAGCACCCCGCACCCCTTCGGAACACCCCTCCATCCCTGCCCCATGAAGTTACCTCCCCGCCCCCTCCTGCTGCTGCTCGCCTTGCTGTCGGCTCCCGCGGGCCGCCTGTCCGCGCAAGGCGCCTCCCCCGCCGGGGAATCCGCCAACCTGGGCATCCTCACCGGCATTGTGACCAACGCGGCCACCGCCCGCACCCTCGGCGGCGCGCGCGTGTACCTCCGCGACGGCAACCGAGAGGTCTTCACCGACGAGCAGGGCGGATTCCGGCTCGCCAACCTCACCCCCGGCGCCGTCGTGATCGAGGTCTCGTACACCGGCCTCGACCCCGTGACGCTGACTATTCCGGTGACCGCGGGCGCGCCCACGAAGCGTGATGTCGCGCTGACCTCCAGCATCTACACTCTCGGCGAGTTCCGCGTTTCCGGCGAGCGCGAGGGCAACGCTCAAGCGATCACCCTGCAGCGCCAGTCGCGCGGCGTGAAGAGCGTCGTCTCCGCGGACGCCTTCGGCAATCTGGCGGGCAACCCGGCCGACCTGCTCATCCGGCTGCCCGGCGTCGAGGGCCAGTCGATGGACGGCGACATCCGCTTCATCCGCATCCGCGGGATGAGCCAGAACCTCAACACCGTCACGATCAACGGCAACCGCGCCGCCAACGCCGCCTCCGCCGGCTCCTCGCGCGAGTACCAGTTCGAGCACACGAACGCCGATGCCATCGAGCGGATGGAGGTCGTGAAGTCGCCCACGCCGGATATGGACGGGGACTCGATCGGCGGTGCGGTGAACCTCGTCACCAAGAGCGCCTTCGACACCTCGCCGGAGCGGCGCATCAGCGGCTCGATCGGCTCCATCTGGCGGCCCTGGGACCCCCGCGACACCAAGTGGCCGGAGCCGCGCAGCTACTCGCTGAACTACTCGGAGGTTTTCCGGGACCGGATCGGCGTGGCGGTCAACCTCGGTTACCGCGTGGTGCCCTCGATCCTCTCGGAGTCGATGCAGTCCTACCAGCAGCTGCCGAACGGCACGCCCGGGCCGGCCTACGTCTACCAGATCGACTGGCGCGACTCCCGCATCCTGCGCGCGCGGGGCGGCGCCAACCTGAAGCTCGACTACAAGCTGAGCAACGAGGTCAGGTTCTTCCTCAACGGCTCGATGGACGCCAGCGACGAGCGCAAGGACCAGTACCGCGAGCAATGGCAGACCAACCAGTCCGTGGCCGGCGTCGACGCGGCGGGCAACTTCACGGGCACCGGCGGCATCATCCCGGGTTACACCGAGCGGCTGACGAACGTGCGCCCGGTCGCCGCGAGCAACATTCAGCTGATCCCCGAGTTCCTGCACAAGCAGGCGAAGTCGAACTATCTCCAAGTCGGCGGCGTCCACAAGACCGAGGCCTATGACCTCGACTACGACGTCTACCGGTCTTGGGCGGAGACCAACTACCCCGGCACCCGCTCGATGGCCTTCATCGCCCGCGGCATCGGCTTCCGGGTCGAGAAGCGCGACAACCCGTACTTCCCCTACATCACTCAGACAGGCGGGCCGGACGTGTCCCGGCTCTCCACCTACAACGAGAACCTGTACAGCAGCACGATCCGCAACGGCCAGGACCAGTACCTCGGCGCGGCGCTCAACTTCACCCGCCGCTTCACGAGCCCCGTGCCCTCGTGGGTGAAGCTTGGCGCCCGGCTCCGCCAGCAGCGGCGCGACCTCACCGACAACTCCTACCGCGGCACCTACGTGGGACCGGACGGCGTGATGGGGGTCAACCCGGCGACGGGGCTCAACGACGACAACCTCGCGCAATTCGGCCGCGGCTTCACCGTCCCCGACACCGAGCTCTCCCGGTACGCCAACCTCCCGTACGCGAACTTCCCCGGTAACGGCCGCGAAGGCATCGACCAGATCTTCGCCCGCAGCCCGCAGTTCTTCAAACCCGACGTCACCACCAACACGACGGTGCGGTACACGGGCCGGCAGAACTTCAAGGAGACGATCTCCGCCGCCTACGTGATGGGCAACGTCGACCTCGGCGCCCTCTCGGTGCTGGGCGGCGTGCGCGTCGAGCGCACGGACGTCTACGGCGAGGGCGCGCTCCAGTACGTCTCGCCGGCCGAGCGCGCCCGCCGCGCCGCGTGGTCCGGGCCGGTGACCGACGCCGAGCTCGAGCGCCGGCTGCGCGCCGAGTACGAGGGCCGCCAGTCCACCCGCGGCGAGACGCAGGACGTGTTCCCCGGGGTCCACTTCAAGTACGCGGCGACCCGCAACCTCATCACCCGCCTGAGCTACGCGACCAACATCGGCCGCCCCGCGATCGGCCAGCTCATCCCGCGCACGACGGTCAACGACGACAGCCAGACGATCGTGACCAGCAACCCCGGCCTGAAGGCCCAGAAGGCGAACAACTTCGACCTGAGCGCGGAGTACTACTTCGAGCCCGCCGGCGTGGTCTCGGTCAGCCTCTTCCTCAAGGAGATCAGCCGCTTCATCTACACCGCCAGCGGCGCCGTGGTCGCCGGGGGCCAGGACAACGGCTTCAACGGCAACTACACCGGGTACGTCCTCACCACGCAGTACAACGGCGGCTTCGCCCGGATCCGCGGCCTCGAGTTCAACTACAACCAGCAGTTCACCAACCTGCGCGGGTTCTGGCGCGGCTTCGGCGCCTTCGCCACCTTCACCAAGATGGAGATCAAGGGAAACTACGAGAGCGGCGGCGCCCTGCAGTCCACCAGCGAGGTGCCGGGCTTCAACCCGATGACCGCCAACGCGGGGCTTTCCTACATCCGCGGCCGGGTCACGGTGCGGCTCCAGTACAACTACACGGACCAGTTCCTGAGCTCCTACAACGCCAACCAGTCCCGGCTCTGGTACACGATCAAGCGCGGCGTGGTGGACCTGAAGACGATGTACCGTGTCTCGCCGCGGATGGACGCCTACCTCGACTTCAACAACCTCCTCGACGAGCCCGACTCCGGCTCCGCGTGGTTCGGCAACCGCCCGCGCAACGTGAAGGAGATGAGCCCGCTGGTCTCGCTCGGCCTCAACTTCCGCCTCTGACCGACCGCGTCCGCCGCGCCCCGCGATGACCCGCCGCCGCGCCGCCCTGCTGCTCCTCGCCGCGTGCGCCCTCCGCGGCGCCGCCCCGCCGGACGACGCCGGGCTGCCGCGCACGCCGGAGGACCTCGCCGTCGACCTCGTGCTGCAGGAGCCGCGGGTCGCGCAGCCGGTGTTCCTGCACTTCGACGCCCGGGGCCGGCTCTGGGTCGTGCAGTATCTCCAGTACCCGGACCCCGCCGGGCTCCGGGCCGTCTCCCGCGACAGCGTCTGGCGCGTGATCTACGACGAGCGGAAGCCGCCGCCGCCGTACGACACCCCGGAAAAGGCCCGCTTCCGCGGCCGCGACCGCGTCTCGATCTTCAGCGACCGCGATGGCGACGGCTCCTTCGAGACCGAGCGGACGTTCGTCGACGGGCTCAACATCACGACCGCGGCCCTCCCGGGTCGCGGCGGGGTGTGGGTGCTCTCCCCGCCGCAACTCCTCTTCTACCCCGACGCCGACGCCGATGACACC